>CALLMJ010000070.1 GCA_938006875.1 uncultured Bacteroidia bacterium | reverse complement strand
AGGATATTCAGGAGTATTTGAATGGAAAAAAAAGATTTGAGCAGTTGATTGAAAACCGGATTAAAGACTATTTGAAAAACATTGGTGTTTTTGATGAAAAATATCAACTCACAAGACTTGGTAATACAGTAAAGGAAACTGCAAAAATGTTCGTTTATGAAGAAGGTAAATATCAAATTTTTTACACCCAAGATGATAGCTTTTTTGATAATAGAATATTGTATTTCAGAAGATTGCAACCAAACGCAATAGACAAAATCCATCAATATATTTTTATAGAAAGAGAAGGTCATTTTTTCTTGCCCACATATGAAAACAAATACATTAATTTTAACTTAGATACTGATAAAATTTGTGCCAATATAGATGAAAACAAATACCAAATTCATTTTTCTTGGATTTGGGAAAATCTTGAAAAGTCGTATTACGTTTTTAACGGTGAGATAGGGAATAAAGATAGAAAAACAAAAATAAAAGCAGAACCAATTCCAAGTGATAAAAACCTCCAAGAAATGATTACAAAAATCCTTCCTGAATGGGATGTAACTCATAATAGATATAAAATTCGTTTCAATGATATTCAAGATGATGATTCAAAAAAAATTTTTGAGCACAAAACTTTTGACCATAAATGGTTTGATTTTGAGGTTAAATTTCAAAACTTACCTATCATGCCTTATGATGAACAAAATGCTATTGAATGGAGAAACTTCCTATTAGATGAAGAATTAATATTATCTTACTACAGTTCTCATGATTTTGAGAAGAAAGTTACAGAAATAAACGAAAAGTACCCTCTTTCAATCTTTCATTTAAGTACAATTGAGCTTCAGGAGTATGTAAAAAAATTAGAAAAAATAAAACAAGCATACTGGCACTTACAAGCTCCAATAGACCTTAACCCTAAACTCTAATTTATTCAAGATTAATGAAAATAAAAATATGAATACAAGAATAGAACCTATTATAAGAAAAAAAATTATAGACTACGGCAACGAATTGTTGTCAAATTTCTGGAAAATTAAACCCGATACTATTACAAGCCAGGACCACCAAAATCAACTCAATAACTTTCTTCAATCGGTGGAAAAAGGATTTGTATGCATACAAACTGAATCTTTGACGGACGAAAGTTTAATAAAACTAATTTTTGAAATTGCTAATAATCTGAAAGTACGTTTTTACATTCTTGTTAATGAATATTCGCAAGAATTGAATTCTCTAAATGAAATTTGTTTGATACGTTATGGAGTCCAAAATAAAGGTACATTTCTTTTAGTCAATCCGAATTCTGATAAACCAAAAGGAATATTTTTTACAGGACGGCTCACGAAAAAAAGCCTTGCTGTTTCGGGACATATTTCAATGAGTTTGGACTCAAAAAAAGTAGAAGAATTATTCCGATATTTCTGTTACAATTTTTGGGAATTAGCTTCAAAAGAAATATTGATTAAGGATAAACACACTAATGTAACCTCTAAACCGTTAGATGTTTTTCACGACCCAAAACAATTTGGAGACAAAGATTTTGTTTATGGCACTTTATTTGATTTTGTAGAAGAAGCCAAACGAAATGATTTGTCAAAACAAAAAATTCTTTATTTAAACCAAGAAAACCAAATTCCTACTTTAATTGAAGAAATTAGCTATCAAAGCTTAGGGGAAAATCCGTCGTCTATTTTACTCCCAAAAGAAGAGTTTGAAAACTTTGAACCCAATTTACCTGATGATAATGTATCTGTAAAAATTGAATACGAATGGAAAAATATACCTTTGTATTTGCCCCAAAACGCAAAAGAACATTCTCTGTACCAAAACTGGAAAAGTGAGCAAGAAAAACTTTTGTCTCGCTTAAATCAAATCCAGAAAGAAGTGGAAGAAATGGAAAAAAAAGAAAATTCCATATCTAAAAAAATTGTTCGTTTTTTCTTAGGTAAAAAAAATATTTGTCAAGGTTTTAAAAATGTTTTAGAAGATTTAAAGGGAAAAGATTTTGCTAATCTTACAGAATCAGAACTTAAAGAAGTAATTAAACGTATAAACGAAATAAATTTAAAGGTACAATGTGAAGATAAAGAAATAGAAAAAGAAGACCGTAAAGCAAAAATCGATGAACAAATTACTGAAATTGAACAAAAAATTGAAGAAAAAAAAATAGAAAAAAAAGAAAAAGAATCAGAAAAAGAAGAAAAAGAAAAGAAAATAGCAGAAATAGAAAACCAAAAATCTGAAGTCAATTCTTTAATCAAAAAAGAAGAAGAAAAACTAAAAAGTGTCAAAGAACGATACGAAAATCTTAGAAACGAGTTAAAAAAAGAAATAGAAATTGCTAAACAAGAAACCCAAAAAATAAAAAATGAAAAACTGACTACCTTTTGTGATGGAAACAAACATGAACTAAATAAAATTAAAAGTGAATTAGAAAGAAAAGCGGGAAAGAAAAATAATAATCAACAAGAAAGAGAAGAGGCTCAAAAAAAATTAAAGGAATTAGAAGATATTCAAAATTTTAAGTCAGAAGAAGAGTTAAAGATATCAGAAAAAGAAAAAGAACTAAAAAATAAAGAAAGTGAAGAGAATAATAAAATTAACGAGGAAATTAAAACACTAAAAAAACAAGTTAGTGAATATGACAATGAGATTAAAAATGTATTTTTACAAAAAACAATAGATGAAATATCAAAGATAGAGAAAGAAATTAGTAATCTCAAACAGCAAATAGAAAGCAAGAGAAAAGATAAGGATAAAGTAGAAAAAGATGCGAAAGAGAAAATCGAAGAATTATCTTCATTAGAGTCATTACTTAGTGGCAAAGATATTCAACAACCAAAGGAATTAAAATCACAAGCTATTGCTGTACCCCAATTACCTCAACTGCCCCAAATAGGGAAGTTGTATCAAGCAGGTAGTCAATCCTATCTTGTTATTGAATATTGGGAAGAATTTGAAAAAGGCAAACTTGAAGCAGAACGATTAAAAGCAATTTTATGTACAACTAAAATATAAAAAGTTATGGCAGAATACAGAATTACAATTACGATTGACGAAAACGGAAAAATCAATGCCTCTACGGAGGGAATAAAAGGTGAAATGTGCCTTGATGAATTACAAAAATTACTGGGTGATTTAGCAGAAATCAAGATTATCACTAAAACCGATGAGTATTATCAAAAAACTGAAGTAAAAAATCAAAAACAAATTAAAAACAAAAAACTATGAGTGCAGTAATTCAAACAATTACACCTTTTATTGACCAAGAAATATTGTGCGAAGCCTTAAATGCAGTAGGTTGTGGCTTTAAAATTCAAAATAATAAAATTATTACTGATAGAATGGATTTGCGAATAGGTTATCAAACTTTTGAAAAAGATAGCTTGGGGAGATATATATTGTTAGCTTATTCTCATACAGACAAGCCACAAACAGAATTTATTCAACAGGTTGAAAAAGAATATAAAACTATTTACCAAAAAAAATTGGAAGAATTAGAATTAAAACGTTTAGAAGAAGAAAGATTGCGTTTAGAAAAAGAACGACAAGAATTTGTAGAAAAACAAAAACAAGCCGTTATGGAGAGAGCAAAAGAACAAGGTTATTCCGTCAGAGAAGAAAAAGTTAAAGGTAAAATTAAATTAGTTTTAATTAAAAATACTTACTGATGTACCCATGAATATCGCTCACATAGAAGAGCACAGCTTTATTTATGGACCCGGATGCCGTTTTGTCATCTGGGTTCAAGGCTGTTCTATTCGTTGTAAAGGTTGCTGGAACCAAGAAATGTGGAGTTTTAAGCCTAAAATTTGTCTCTCTGTTGAAGAAATTTTCTCTCAAATTAAAAAAGAAAAAGACGATATAGAGGGAATTACCCTTCTTGGTGGAGAACCTCTCGACCAGTACCTTGACGTTGATTCTCTTTTTGCCCGTTGTCAAGAAATAGGTTTAACTACTATGCTTTTTACAGGCTATGAAATGTACGAAATACATCAAAAAAATATGTCTTCCATTCTTGAAAAAACCGATATTCTCATTACAGGCAGATATGAGCAAAGCAAACGAACCTTGCAACATCAATGGATTGGCTCTACTAATCAAGAAATCCATTTTTTAACCGAACGTTACGCCAACTTTAATACTCAAAATAACAATTACGTTGAGATTACAATTAATGAAAGCGGGCAAATAACGCTATTAGGCTTTCCTGAAAACCGGCAATACTTCGATATATGAATTACTTTTACAAAGATTTCCTATAAATAAAAATAGTATGTTATACACTAAATATTATTAATCAATTAATTATCAAATATTTAATTTTACATACATAAAATATGCATAATAAAGAATATAATATGATTTAAATGATAAATTTTTATTAGAAGATACTAATAATTTGCATAAAAATTAAGTATTTTAATAATTTAAAGTTATGGCAGATTTTAGTATTTCAGGACGCTTGGCCGTAAAGGCATTAAAAAAGCAATTTGAAGATGAGTTTATCCGTAAAGGAAAAATAGTAAAGGCGGAGAGTTTTAGATACGGTGGTAACATACTTGTTGGCAAACTTTGAGAGCTTATGAAAATATTAAAAAAACTAAAAAGTAAGCTTACTAACATAACCGATTATGTAGCAAAAGAAGGTTATGAGCATGTAAAAGGAGTTATGCAAGATGGTATAACAGAACACTTAAAAGGAGTTATAGAAGATAATGTAAAAGAAAAAGTAACAGATTTTGTTAAAGACAAGTTAAATTCTAACTCTAAAAATTGGACAAATGCTGACATGGACAACGATGAAAAGAAAGGCAAAAAGATAAAAAGCAAAAATGAAAATCAAGCTAAAAAGCGTAAAAAGTAATTGATAGAAATCTCTTCAAAGTTTTTTTACTCAAAATTTTAAAAATATTTAAACATTAATTATTATGGCAAAGAAAGTACAGAAAACGAAAAGTGGTAAAGTAGATGCTCGTACCAAAGAGGGTAAAGCAATAATTGAAAGGTTAAAAAAAGCCAGAGAAGCAAAAAATAAAAAAGGATTTTGGAAAAAAATTTTTGGTTAAATAGTTAAAAATTTAAATTTTATGAATAAAGCAAATAAAGCAATGGTCAACTTAATGGTAGCTGCTGCTATGGCAAGCGGAGATATTGCAGATTCGGAACTAAAATTTATAAAGAAAGTTGGAGCGAATCTGGACATTGAAGAAAAAGCACTGTTAGAGGAAATAGAAAAGGCAAAAACAACGATTGACGGGTTAAACAATAGTGAAGCTTATGATAATTTTATCAAAAAGAATGCATCTTCGTTGAGTGAGGATGAACGTTCTTTCGCTTTTGAATGTATCATGGGGCTTCTAACTACTGATGGTGTTTTTGATATTGAAGAGACAGCCGTGGCAGGAACAATAGCTAAATTTCTGAAATTAGAAGCAGATGAGATTATTGGATCAGTTGCTGTAATAGTAAATGCAAACAAAAAGTTAGAAGTTACACTTGATGATGAAGATTAAATTATTATTAAGCGTTACTAAAATGGTAGGGACAATTTTTGTCCCTACTTACTAACACAATCAATACTTAATCATGGAGATTTTATTTTTATATATTTGTTATGGCAACTAATATAATTGACAAACCAAGACCAGAGGGGTCTGTAGATTTGTTAGGTGTAGATAAGTACATCAATGCACTTATGGAATTTATTAGGAATTGTCAGATGCCTACAACAATTGGCATACAAGGAGAATGGGGTTCAGGCAAAACCTCTATGCTCAATCAAATACGATGGAATCTTTGCGAAATGCCAGGACAATCGTTACAAGAAATGTATGAAAAGCCTTTTTATGGAATTTGGATAAATACATGGCAATATTCTCTCATGAAGAGTCGAGAACAAACTCTTACTTCCATTCTGACAGGTCTAACACAAGAAATAGTTGGTATTATCAAGTCCAAACATGAAAACAAAACCAAAGAGGTAATCAACCAAGTAACTGGCATTTTTGGAAAACTAATAAAAACTACTGCTAAAGCCGCTATAAATGCATCAGGAATGGACGGTGATGAATTCATTGATGCTTTTCAATCTGACCAGAATAAAGCGGATTTATTAAGTTTTAAAAAATCTCTTACAGATGCTATCAATAAATGTTTGGAGGAAGATAGAAAGCAAGGAAATAATAACAGAGGTTTTATCTTTTTTATTGATGATTTAGACCGGATAGATCCACCAGTCGCTGTTGAAATTTTAGAACTATTGAAAAATATTTTTGAAGTAGATAATTGTATCTTCATTTTAGCTATTGATTACGAGGTAGTTGTGAAAGGATTAGTTCCTAAATTTGGTCCTCTGACAGAAAAAAATGAAAGAGAATTTAGATCCTTCTTCGATAAAATCATACAACTTCCTTTTTCAATGCCTATAGGGAGCTACGATGTTTCTAATTTTTTAATTGAGTCTTTAAAAACTATTGGTTATATTACAGGACAAGAAGATAATTTGGAGGACTTGAACGATATGGCTAGAAAATCCGTAGGTACTAATCCTCGTTCCTTAAAGAGGTTAATCAATACCTTATCTTTAATTCACATAATCAATAAAAACAATAATGAACTTATCGCAGAAAAAGAAGCTCATGATTTATTGATTAACTTTGGATTAGTATGCATTCAGATTGCTTATCCAAAAATATACGAGTTTTTGATCAATGAACCTGATTTTACTACATGGAATTCCGATATTAGTAAAAAATATAATTTACCTGAAATTTCTGAAAGCGACTCAATACAAATTGCAGAAAGTGAATTTTTTTCCGAAGAATGGCAAAAAATATTATATCGGTTTTGTATTAAAGACATTTATCTGAAAAATAGAGCTTATGACATTTCTGAATTGCTTACAAAAATTAAGGATATACTCGTTAATTCTAAGAAAGATGTAGGACAAGAAATAAGCAGAATATTGCTAATGAGTGCCGTAACTTCAGTAAGTGTTGATGTGAATGCTCAAAAACCTAAAAATACAACCAAAGATACTAGTAAATACTCTTATAAGGGAAATGTTTATGGTAAAGCTAGGTTAGTATTAGCAGTCATAAAAGAATATGTAGAAAACAAACCTGATATTACATTAGAACAACTAAAAGAAGTTTTTCCCAATACTCTTTTTAGTAGCAAACCAGGTAAAATTCAGCTTATTATGCAAGAAAGTCTTATAGAAGAGAAAGACAAAATTAGATATTTTAATAAACCTAATGAGGTTATAAAATTGTCTGATACAACAGCTTTGGTAACAACACAATGGGGAGTACCTAATTTCACGAAATTCTTGGATTACTGTCGTACACGATTGAAACTTGATATTAGACCTGCATAAAATATTAGACGAAAAGTCGTAAAAAATCTCCAAAAATTTATTAATTTTTGGAGATTTTTTTATTTAAGAAGTATATTTAAAAAATGAAATCCAGACAATTCGGCTTTAATCAAGCAAAACTGAACTATGTTCAACAAACCATGAAGAATTTTGTAAAATTCAATAATTTAGTATGATGATATACATGAAAATAAAGTAAAAACTTCTATAATCAACCAAAAATAATGGAATCTTTATTACTATAAAATATTCATTATTAATGATTTATTTTGATTGTATAAGTTGAAAACAAAAATTCGCGAAATATCAAAATTTTTTGTAAAACATTTAAAATCAATAAACTATTTATATTCTTTTTAGTATTAAAAATCATTTTAAAAACTTTAAATAGAAATTTTAGATAAAAATCGTATTTTGGATTATTATTAATAAATTGATTATCAAATATTTAATTTTTTATTCATAAAATATGCATAAAAATGAATAAAATATGATTGAAATAACAAATTTTTATTATAAAATCTTAATAATTTGCATAAAAATTTTAATAATTTAATATTTAAAAGTTATGGCAGATTTTAGTATTTCAGGACGCTTGACCGTAAAAGCATTAAAAAAGCAGTTTAAAGATGAGTTTGGTTCCACATTAAGAGTTTACAATGGAGTCAAATTTGCTGATGAAAACGCTACTTTGGCTTCTATTCGCAAAGAAGGAAGTCCCAAAACTGGCGATTTAGTGATAAAAGGTAACATGAAAGTTGGTACTTTTGAAGACAAAATGATGGAATTGTTTGGAATCAAAGTACAAGTAGCAAGCCCTGATGATAGTAAATTAATTGACAACAATGTAACACTTTCTCAAAGCGGCAAGTAAAAATGTACAAGCCCTCTGTAAGGGGGCTTATTTTACATTCATAATCGCCAAATTTCACAAAAAAATTAAATATTATAGTAATAATTAAATATTTTTGTTATGTCAATAAAAGTTTTTGAAAGATTATCGCAAGAAGATAGAAAAAAACTCAAAGAAGGAGTAGTGCAAGTAACAGGTAAGGCGATGAATAGAACAGCATTGGGTATAGTTCATGCAATATTTGAACTTTATCCTAATATAACCTATGCAGAATTAAAGCAAATGCTACCTGATAGCATCAATATGGGAGCACCAAAAACTTTTAAACATGGTTATATGCCTTACACCGATTTGCCATATGGAGTATTCCAGAAAAAAGAATTAGTTCAAAAACTCATGTCAGAAAACCGTAGAGAGGATGGTAATGTAAATATGACACATTTTACTGAGCCAGACGAAATCCTTAAAACTTCTGATGGAATAGAAATTTGTGTTTCTAGATTATGGGAAAGTGTTGATACAGTAACTAAAGAAAATAATCTACAAAATTTAATTAACCATGTGGAACAGTATGGCATTAAAGTTGTTTCATTTGAAGGTAAAGAACACTTCAAAAAGGGTGGCTTTTCTATTGAGGTTATTAATCCAGTACTTTTAGAAAAAATACACCATGCAAATCGTAAATCCATTGATTTTAAATCAAAAAAGGTCATTGCCGCAGTGGTTGGAACAGCCGTAGTTGCATCAATATCACTTTATTATATTTTAAGAACCCCCAAAACCGTAAAAAATGTTGCTGAAAATGTTATAGAAATGAAAGACAAAATAGAAGACTATAAAGACAAAATAGAAGAAATTAAAGACAAACTGGATAAGGGAGAAGACGTAAAAGACATGTCTATTAGTTTCAATAATATTTTATTTGAATACAATTCAGATAAATTTCTGCCGGAATCTGAAAAAGATTTAAAAGAAGCGTTAGAATTTCTTGAAAAATATCCCAATATAAAAGTAAAAATTGTAGGGCATACTAGTCAAGAAGGTCTAGAAGAAAATAACCAAGTTCTTTCTGAGAAAAGAGCCAAAGCTGTAAAAGATTATTTGGTAATCAAAGGAATACAAGAAGCAAGATTAAGTTATGAAGGAAAAGGTTCAAAAAGTCCTTTAAAACCAAGTAATGATGAAGAATCTAATCGTATAAACCGCAGAACTGAATTCATAATTTTATAATTTTAAATAAATCTGAATTAGAATTCATAAAGAAAGTTGGCAAGAAATGGAATGAGTATAAAAAAGTCTTTTAGATGAAACTGACAAATCAGAAAAAACAATTAGTAATTAATTTAATAGAAGAAAACTTTGATAATTTTAACAAAAAACATCTTATTCCATTCTTGCCAATATCTGCTATTGCAGTTCTGAAAAAATCATTGGAGTGGTAGCTGTAATCAGTAATACAAATAAAAAAGTTATTAGATAGAGTAAACAATCTTTACAAAACTATATTATTTAAGATAAAAATTATGAGTAAAGAACATTATAAAAATATGATAGACTCTATTAAACGCTCTATATCTAGTAAAAGAGCTGAAATTGCCAGCCTTAATAATAAAATCAAAGAATATCAAGAGAAGAAAAAAAAAGAAAGAGAATATTACCAAAAACTAATTAAATCGTCAACAAGTACTGATAGCAAAAGTGGTTATCGTAATAGTATGCAGACTTCTTTAAAAAGTATTGAAAATTATATAGCCAATATTAGAAATAGAATAGTATTAATAAAAAAAGAAATAGAAAGTTATCAAAGACAACTCAAAACCGCTCAAGAAAATTATAAAAAAGCAAAATAAACTACCTATGTTTATATTATGGTTTTGTTGAACATCACAAAAAATTAATAGAGATTTGGAAAAATTTTCTTTTAGCTATAACCAATTGTTTTTAAACAACTTACATATTAGAAGTAATCACAGGTATTTATAGCATAGTTTAATTTGAAATGTCAAAAATTTATTTCACATGAATAATAAAACGATTATCTCAGTTTTTTTCTCATCATTGCGAGAGAAACGATGCAATCCTTTAAGTGTTTATGGAGATTGCATTATTCGCTTTGCTCCCTCTCAAAGACATTTGGTTAGTTCTTTCTTCGCATCGAGAAATTCATAATTTGATAAACAATTTTTATTATAAATATCAAAAAATTTAAATATATTTGTGATTTTATGATAATTTAAAATGCGTGAATTAGGAAAAAATGTAAAGAAAATCAGAGAAGATAAAAATTTCACACAAGAGTATATAGCGGGTCTTTTAGGAATAACTCAATCTCAATATTCCCGTTATGAAAATGGACATACACCCATTAAAGAAGAACTTCTTTATAAGATTGCTGAAGTTTTCAAATTAGAAATAGAAACTATTTTGAATTATCATGAGTTGGTGGAAACTGCCATCAAAAAAAACAATTTCATTGAAATTGTTTTGAAAGATATAAAACAAATGTTTAAAGATAGTTATAACTCTAAAAGTTACTTAGATAATTTTAAATGTTATTCTCGTTTTTTTACTATTCCTGAAATTATTACAAAAACTTTTAAAAGTGAACAACAAATCATTCAAAGTATCGCTAACACAAAAGATTTATTTTTAAGGTACTACAAAAGTTATAACCAATTAGCTTTTTCTGATTTAGTTGTAGTTGAAAAATCATTTAAAAATTGTGATTATGGTTGTTGTATTAGGAATCGAGAAAATCCTATTTGGATAGTTAATCCTATTGGAAATCATACTCGTGGAATTAATCATTTTAGTTTTACCATTGCTGATAATTTTCAATACAATTATTCTTCTTTGACAGAAGAAATTTTAGAACCTGATTATACCCGTTTGATACGTAATCATAGTGTTTACTATCATTATTATGCTCTTGGATTTCCTTATGATTATCCACCAATTTTAAAACAGTTTTTAGATGAAATGTTAAATGGTAGGAAATATAAGAACATAATCCATTTTAATAGTTGGGTATTCATTTTTTGTTCCGCAGCAAGCGGCAGAGATGCTGATATTATTGTAGAATACGGGAAACCCCAAAACTCCCAAGAAAATGATTTTAAAGATTCTACCATTCAGTATCCCGATAAATTTTTAGCATGGAAAGCCTCTTTATTACATTACCTAAAAAAGGAACACTTCACTTATACAAAATCCAAAAAACAATTTAATTTTAGTTATAAAGAACATCTAATCGGTAATAACGAAACTTATTGGTTAGGTAAATGTATTCATCATTTAACAGGAGCCAATGTAGTAACTGTCTACATCAACATCAAGAATTTAATCGCTGATGGTGATACTTATTATACTCTTTTAAAATGTTTTTTACTTGCTTTTCATGAAAATTTTAGTTTAGAAAGTAACCCTGAAAAATCATAATAACACTAAATTAATTATATAATTTGTGAGCAATTTTTCAACTATGAGTATGCTTTTGTAAAAGACAAAATCGGTTGGAAACACATTGATAAACAAGGTAAAGACCTAAATGGAAAATATTTTTTAGATTTAGGTGTTTTTCATAAAGGCTTTGCAACTGCCAAAGATGAAAATGGAAAAGAAATTTAAAAAATCTAAATTTTATGATGTTTTTTTAAAATTAAGTTTTGAATTTTTGATTCCATAACTAAAATAAAAAACAAGCCCAATTGATAGCCAACCAAAGAAGTAAACCCAATTCTTAGTAGCGATATGGGTCATTAAATAAAAGCATGAAGTAATCCCTAGAACAGGTATTAAAGAAAGTTTGTAACGAAAAGTTAAGTAAAAAAGTACAATAACTAATGCAAAAAATAAATAGGTAGGAATATGCAAATTAATAAAAGGTTCAAAAAAACCTTCAGGGTTGTTTTGATAAGCAAAAAATAAAATCATTAACATTAATGGTGAAAAAATCCATTGAGAATTTACATAAGGAACCTTGAATTTAGAATCATATTGTTCTTTTTTGAGTTGTAAAACTAAAATTCCCCCGCAAACTAAAACAAAAGCGAATAAAGTACCCACGCTGGTTAAATCTGTAACTTCTGTGAGGTTCATAAATAAAGCAGGGATACCCACAACGAAACCTGTTAAAATCGTAGAAAACCCGGGAGTTTGAGTTTTAGGATTAATTTTTCCAAAAATAGGAGGTAGTAAACCATCTCTACTCATAGACATCCAAATACGAGGTTGCCCCATTTGGAATACTAATAAAACACTTGCTATTGCAATAACCGCCGAAACTGCCACAATTTTAGCTACCCATTCTAAATGAACTTGCTCAAAAACAAAAGCAAGTGGGTCTCCTACTCTTAATTTTTCATATGAAACCATGCCCGTCAATACTAATGCAATAGCAATATACAAGATAGTACAAATCAGCAAAGAATAAATCATTGCCTTGGGTAGGTCACTTTGAGGATTTTTACATTCTTCTGCGGAAGTACTCAAAGCATCAAAACCAATGTAAGCAAAAAATACCGCAGAAACTCCTTTCAATACTCCTGAAATACCATTAGGAAAAAAAGGGTTCCAATTTTCTAAATTTACATAAAAAGCTCCTACTAAAATCACCATAATCACCACCGATATTTTTAGAGCTACCATTAAATTGCTTGCAGTTTTAGATTCTTGTATTCCGATATAAACCAAATAGGTAATGATGGCAACAATAGAAAGTGCTGGCAAATCACAAATAATTTTTAGCCCAGCGATTTGAGGGGCATAGTTCCATGCGTAATAACCTTCAAGTAAATAGCTTTCTATTTCAGATAAATTTTTTCCATTTTGAACAAGCGTTTCTACTTCATTATGATAACGAGCGGCACTTAAATAATCTACGGTAAAATATTCAGGAATTTTTAAGCCTCCTGAATGTAACAAAGCGGTAAAATAATCAGACCATGAAATAGCAACAGCAATATTTCCGATGGCATATTCTACAATTAAAGCCCAGCCAATAATCCAAGCAATAATTTCACCAAAAGTTGCATAAGCATAAGTATAAGCAGAACCAGAAATTGGAACCATAGAAGCAAATTCTGCGTAACATAAAGCAGAAAAACCACTTGCGAACGCAGTAAAAATAAATAAAAAAACTACCCCTGGGCCACCATCAGCAGAAGCATTACCAATCGTCGCAAAGATACCTGCACCAATAATAGCCGCAATTCCAAGGGAAGTTAAATCCCAGATCCCTAAATTCCTTTTTAAGCTATGCCCGCCTTCTGTATTTTTTACATCCTGTAAAATTTGAGTAATCGTTTTTTTTCTAAATATACTCATGGTCTAGTATAGGGTAAAGGAAATTGCTTCATAAGCTCATGAATTTCATTTTTTACTTTAAAAATTACTTTTTCATCTGTACAATGGCTAATTACTTGGTCAATCCAATTGGCTATAAGCTCCATTTCTTTTTCTTTTAAACCTCGCGTGGTGATTGCAGCGGTACCTAAGCGAATTCCTGATGTTATAAAGGGGCTTTGAGTATCAAAAGGTACCATATTTTTATTGGCAGTAATATCAGCGGCTACTAATGATTGTTCTGCGGCTTTACCTGTAATCTTTTTATTGCGTAAATCAATCAACATCAAGTGGTTATCGGTACCCCCTGAAATAATTTTATAATCTTTTTGAACCAAAGCATTAGCAAGAGCTTGAGCATTTTTTATAATTTGTTGGCAATATTCTTTATATTCAGGCTGTAGGGCTTCTCCAAATGCAACGGCTTTTGCGGCTATCACATGTTCAAGAGGTCCTCCTTGTGTACCAGGGAATACAGCTCCATCAAGTACTTGGCTCAACATTTTGATTTCTCCTTTAGGAGTTTTTTCTCCCATAGGATTAGGAATATCATGCCGTATCATAATAATTCCTCCACGTGGACCTCTTAAAGTTTTGTGAGTTGTACTGGTTACAATATGGCAATGTTCTAGAGCATCATTCAAAATTCCGGTAGCAATTAAACCCGCTGGGTGTGCAATATCTGCTAAAACCAATGCCCCAATCTCATCGGCTATGGCTCTAATTCTTGCATAATCCCAATCACGTGAGTAAGAACTTGCACCACAAATAATTAGTTTGGGTTTTTCTTCTTTGGCAATTTTTTCCATTTGTTCATAATCCACTAAACCCGTATCTTCTTTCACACCATAGAATAAAGGTATATAAATTTTTCCTGAAAAATTCACGGGGGAACCATGGGTAAGATGACCACCATGAGCCAAATTAAGCCCTAGAATTTTATCTCCGGGTTTTAGAATTGCTAACATCACTGCTGCATTCGCTTGAGCACCAGAATGAGGCTGTACATTTGCCCAAGTGGCTTTAAATAATTGTTTTAAACGGTCAATAGCTAAATTTTCCACTTCATCTACTACTTGGCAACCTCCATAATAACGTTTCCCAGGTAACCCTTCTGCATATTTATTCGTTAAACAGGAACCCATTGCATCTAAAACAGCTTGGCTTACAAAATTTTCTGATGCGATAAGTTCAATACCTTCATTTTGTCTTTGAAATTCTTTTTGTATGAATGAAAAAACAGGATCTTTATACATTGTTTACGATTGAGACTGTAAAATTAGAAATTTTTTTAAAAGTAAAGGGTATTTTAAGCAAACAAATGAAAAATGATACAATATATATCTTATTGTAGATAAAGCGTGAGGGGTGCGAAGGGTTTAGTTCTGCTTTTGGCTGTGGATAATGAGCAGGAAAATGAATTCTTATATAGAGAGTTCACCAGAATGCTGAAACAAAATACAACCCAAGGCAAGCCCAGACCTGAGCGTTTCACAAAGCCACGCCCTAAAAATTAGAGTTTGCTTAATTTTCCAAGGGTATAAAAATGGTAAAGGTAGTTCCATGACCCACTTCTGATTGTACTTCAATTGTGCCTCCATGTAATTGAACTACTTGCCAAGCAATACTCATTCCTAAGCCTGTACCTTTTTCTCCGCTGGTTCCTTTTCTTTGTTTTACACCAAATTTTTCAAATATCTTGGGTAAATCTTCTTTAGGAATTCCTATTCCTGTATCTGAAACAGAAATTTTAGCAAAATGATTATCTTTAGATAAGTTGATGGTAACTTTTCCCGATTTGGGTGTAAACTTAAAAGCGTTGCTTAAAATATTTGAAACAGCCATTTGTAATTTGCTATTATCAAAGGCGCATTCAATTTCTTCATTGAAGTTGGTTATTAAAGCAATTTGTTTCGTGATGGATTGAGGCTCAAAACGTAAAGTTATTTCTTTTAAAAATTGAGTTAACGAACCTTTTACTTTATTAACTAAAATGGTACCGGATTCTAATTTGGATAAATCTAAAATATCAGAAACAAATTTTACGACGTTATTCGCTTCCTGGTTAATTAATTTTGCATAACGCATTACTTTTTCTTTGTCTTCAGCAGTAGTTGGATTCATTAAAAAACTAGCTAATTCTGCTACTCCTGAAATTGGAGAACGAACATCATGAGAAACAATTTGAATCATTTTATCCTTATGAGAATTCACAGCCATTAACTGTTCTAAGGTTTCTGTTAAATGTTGAGTTCTAATTTGGATTTTTTCTTCTAAGGTATCAATGAAATTGATATTTTCATAAGCAATACTAAATTGTGAAGCTAAGGTTAAAAAATTTTGAAGCTCTTCTATGGAATAAAAATTAGGGGTATTATGTTCAATAAAAAAATAGGCTTTTAGGCTATTATCAGAATCTAAAATAGGATAAAAAATCCAAGATTTTGCTTCTAAAGCAACAGAATTGAACTGTTGATTGGTTACTAAGGTCTTAGAAGTCCATAATTCTTTGGGTAGAAAATGGGTTTCTATGGGATTATCTAAAATAGAATGATTTCCTTGTTTTGATTCAGCAACTAAAAAATGTTGTTCATTCTGAACTTGAATAATACGAAAATGAATATAATGGATAAAAAGTTGTAAATTCTCTAAAAAATTTTGAAATAAGGATTTATAATTTTTTGAGGAAGCTAATTTTAGAGAAGTATCATGCAAAGTTTTCAGTGTATTTTGTTGGTGAGCAATAATTAAATGATTAAAGAAAGATTTAGAAGCTTCTTCAATAGTTCTTTGAATATCTAACTGGTCATTCGCTGTTTTATGTAAATAACGATATAAATTGGCATAATTCAAAGCTTTACCGACATTAATACCCTCAGCTTGCCCTGTAAGCATAATTTTTACATCATCAGGAACAATTTTATGTGCTTCAATTAAAAAATCATCACCTTTCATTCCGGGCATAATTTGGTCAGAAATAATCAAACCTACTTGTCTATTTTGAGCAACGAAATCTTTGATGATACCAAGTGCTTCATCACCTGAAGAAGCTGCGTAAATATTATAAAGTTTTCCGATAGAAGACCTTAATAAATCAGAAAAAGAATCTAAAATAATTTTTTCATCGTCAACAATTAAAGCTAATGGTTTAGGTTTTTTACCTGTAAGTATATCTTGAATAATGGGATTTTCCATAATAAAAAACTCCCGCAAGTTATAAAAAAACCCAGTTTGCTTGCAACAATTTTTATTCAAAAATCAGTTTTAGAAAAAAGTTCATATTGATTTACATTAAACAATTTTTTTTAAACGAAAAACTTAAATTTGCGTTTATAGAAAAAACCCAAGAATTTTGCAGTTCTAAAATATGATTTATCCATTAACAACTATCATTTTTTTGCCATTAACTTTCATTCCCATACTCATTTTTTCTAAAAAACAAAATGGTTGGTGGTTAACTTCATTAGTTGCTTTATTGCAGTTATTGATTTCAATTATTTTTATTTTTCCTGTTTATTCCCAAAATATTCAAAATCCTTTTCCTATATTAGAAAAACTTCCTTGGATTTATGCGAATTTAGGTTCTTTGGGTATTCTGCAAACGGATTATTTGGTTGGGCTTGATGGATTAAATATTTTAATGGTTTTACTTTCTAATATCGTATTTTTTATTGCATCTTTAGCCTCTCAATCTATTGAAAAATATCCTAAAACTTACTTTAGTTTGCTATTATTACTCAATACTGCTACCCTAGGTTGTTTTGCTGCATTAGATTTTTTACTTTTCTTTATTTTTTATGAATTTATGTTGCTTCCTATGTTCCTTTTAATAGGTATTTGGGGAAGCGATAGAAAAGAATACGCTGCCATCAAATTTTTTCTTTACACATTATTGGGTTCTATTTTCATGATTTTAGTCATGGTGGGTATGTTTTTTAGTGTAATTGACCCTGCACCTACGGCTGTCCAAATTCAATTAATTACAGATATTCAGCAATTTAATGCTACCATTTTAGACAAAGTACAACACTTATTATCAGAAAATCTTATTACATCGGATAAAATGGTTCATACTTTTAGTTTTATGCCTATGGCAGATAAAAGTAATATCATACCAGGTTCTATTTTTGCAAATGAGGGTATTTTATTAGGAGTATCAGCAAGAGCATTAGCATTTGGTGTATTATTATTTGGATTTTTTATTAAATTACCTGTTGTTCCATTACATACTTGGTTACCGGATGCTCACGTAGAAGCTCCTACTCCAATTTCTGTTATTTTAGCGGGTGTACTATTAAAAGTTGGAGGTTATGGAATTTTTAGAATTGCTGTGGGATTATTCCCCGAGATGTTAAAACAATTTCAAATTTTTATTGCTATTATGGGCGTAATCTCGGTCTTATATGGAGCATTTGTTGCCATTGCTCAAACCGATTTAAAAAGAATGGTTGCATATTCTTCAGTTTCTCATATGGGTTATGTTTTATTAGGACTTGCCAGCATGCAAGTTGCTGGTTGGAATGGTGCTATTTTTCAGTTATTTAGCCATGGAATGATTTCCTCTATGTTGTTCTTGATTGTTGGAGTTATCTACGAGCGTACTCATAGCAGAAATATTGAACATTTTCAAGGAATGTGGAAGCTCATGCCTCATTATACTTTTTTTGTCATTATTGCATTTTTTGCAGGATTAGGTTTGCCAGTAATGAGTAGTTTTATTGCAGAAATATTGATATTTATGGGTAGTTTTGCCGCTTACGATTCTTTACATTCTATTCCTATTTGGATTTCTATTTTAGCAGTTCTCGGAGTATTTTTTTCCGCAGTATATTTTATTAAAAACTTCCAAAGAGTGTGGATGGGAAATCTTCATTTATTAAATGACAATTGGAAAAATAAGCTCTACGATTTAAAACCCATAGAATGGTTCTGGTTTATTTTATTAACTATACTCATAATTCTACCGGGAATTTTTCCTTCTATTTTATTGTATTGGATTGACAATTCCATTGCACAAATGATAAATCATGTTTTGTATTAAGTATTTTTCAAATAGATAATTTGCTAAAAAATAAAAAACGATTTGGAAAATCCTAATTTGAGTACTTAAATTTGTGTTATTATTCCTACTCAATGACACCTAAGTTTAAAGTTGATGTACATGGTCATATTATGCCACCAAAATGGCAAAGTTTAAAAGATAAATTTGGTTACGGCGGTTTTATTGATTTACATTACCATAAAGATGGTTCTGTGGATATGATGAAAGATGATGGTACATTTTTTCGTAAAGTTCAACAAAATTGTTATGACCCTTCTTTTATTATCAAAGATATGAATGACCATCGCGTAAATGTAATGGTTTTATCTAATATTCCCGTTTTGTTTTACTATTGGGCTAAACCTCAAGATACTTTATATTGGTGCCAATTTTATAATGATTTTATTGCAGAAGTTCAAAATCAACATTCTAAAAGATTAGTAGGCTTGGGTACTTTACCTATGCAAGACATTCCTTTAGCTATTCAAGAAATGGAAAGATGTATGACGTCTTTAAATTTAAAAGGCATAGAAATTGGAACTAATGTAAATCAAAAGAATTTAGACCACCCTGATTTTTATCCGTTTTGGGAAGCTGCTCAAAGTTTAGGAGTCCCTATTATGATTCATCCTTGGGATATAATGGGTAAAGAGCTTATTCCTGACTATTTTTTACCTTGGTTAGTGGGAATGCCCGCCGAAACTGCTCGTGCTATTGCTTATATGGTTTTTGGAGGTATCTTTGAAAAATTTCCTAAACTGAAAGTTTTATTTGCTCATGGCGGTGGTTCTTTTATTTATACTATTGGAAGAATCAACCATGGATATTTTGCAAGACCCGACCTTTGCGCTAAAAATATCTCTAAATCACCCAAAGAATACCTAAAATCTTTCTGGATTGATGGTATTACTCATGATGATGTTGCATTAAAATATTTAATTGATTCCGTAGGTTCTGATAAAATTGCTTATGGTACGGATTACCCATTTCCTTTAGGGGATTTAGAACATGGTAAATTCTTAGAAGATACTACCTTAGTGAATGAACAACAAAAAGAACAAATCTTTTGGAAAACCGCTTTTTCGTTTTTTAATTTAAGACCTGCTGATTATTTTAGTTTTTATTCGTAAAATTTTCATTTTTCTATGAGTTTAACTCAAATTTATGCTGATTTGCATATACACCCAACTTTAAAGCCTTTTATGGCTAACAATATTCATGATCCTTGGAATGACTACACCACCGAAGATACTTCAAAAATTTATAATAGAACTACTCAATTTTCTAGAGCAAATTTTAATGCTTTAATTTCATCAAATACGCGGTTGGTTTGTCATTATATTACTGTTTTAGAAAGATTTTTACTTTCAAAAATTTTTACTCAGCCTGCTATTATGGCTAGAGTGCTTAATCTTGACATTAAAAAACTTCGAGAAATTAATGCTTTAAGACCTTTTTCTATTTTTCAACAAGAATATGAATATTTAAAAAGCCACCAACTTTCTCCTGATAAATCCAAAGAACTGGTTTTTATTCAAAATTACTCTCAATTAGAAGAAACCCTTATGGATAAAAATAAAATTGCTATTTTACTTTCTATTGAGGGCGCTCACTGCTTAGGTTTTGAATATGCTGAAAATTTTACTAATAATTCTAAATATGAACCTCCTGAAATTCCTTCTATTGATTTAATTCATGAACGTCTAGAATGGTTTAAAAATAATCACTTTAAGTTTTTAACTCTTAATCACTTTGTTTTCAATTATTTAAGTTCAATGCCAAAAGCTGTAGAACTTAACGGAATTAAAAAAATTATAAAAAACCCGATTAGTACCCTAAGTTATTTAGGGGAGTATAGAGGGCTTACTTTTTTGGGTAATTACTTTGTTCAAAAATGTTTACATAACAAAATTGTTCTAGATATAAAACACTGTGATGCAGTAACAAGACATCAAATTTATCATTTATCCAAAGAATATCAATTTCCTATTGTTGCAAGCCATTTTGCTGCTAGTGGTAGAGAAACCAATGTAATTAACAATCAATTAATAATCAAAGAAGATAAGAGTACTGAACGCTTAAAAAGTGATAAATTTAATCCTTGGGATATTAACTTTCATGATGATGATATTCTTTCTATTCATCAATTAGGGGGCTTAATGGGCGTAATTATGGATAGAAGAGTTCTAACTGGTGAGAAAATGTTAGCTAAATTCATGAAAGAAAAACTCAATCAATCTTTATTGGTTTACCATCAATTGGAACATATTTATGAAGTTCTCACCAAAAATGGTGTTGAACCCTCTAAGGCATTTGACTCCGTTTCTTTAGGGTCAGATTTTGATGGTCTTATTGAACCCATTTATAGTTGTACATCAGTGAGAGACTATCCCAATCTCGAATTAGATTTAATAACATTTTTTGAAATGAATTATGATAAATTTAAAGACTCTGGTCTAACTCCTTATAAAATTGTTAGCAAATTTATGCGTGAAAATGTAATGAATTTTTTGAAAAAAGTTTTGTAATTCCCGTTTTTTTCTATTTTTGAAAAAATTTCATATTTATGCGTGCTGCTTTAATTGGTTATGGGAAAATGGGAAAGATGATTGAAAAACATCTTCTTTTAAAAAATCATTCTATATCAAAAATTATTGATATTGATAACTATTCAGAAATTCAGGAAATTCATAAAGAAAATACCGATGTAATAATTGAATTTACAACTCCCGTTGAAGTACGAAAAAATTTGTCTCATGTTATTCCCTTGGGTATTCCTGTTGTGATTGGAACAACGGGTTGGTATACTCATCTTCAAGAAATTGAAGAATGGGTAAAAATTCATAAAGGTTCATTAATTTATGGAACCAATTTTAGTATTGGAGTAAATATTTTTTTTATGATGAACGAATTTTTAGCTAAAATGATGAATCATTTTCCAGAATACGATGTATTCATTGAAGAAAGGCATCATAATCAGAAAAAAGATGCTCCAAGTGGTACAGCATTAACTTTAGCTAATCAAATCATAGAATCTTTGGATAGAAAAAATGAAATTTCTGCTAGTTTATCGGAAAGAATACCACAATCCAATGAATTGACTATCAGTTCTATAAGAAGTGGTGAAATTGTTGGCAAACATTTAGTGGGGTATTCTTCAAAAATGGATTTAATAGAAATTTCTCATGATGCGCATAATCGAGAAGCTTTTGCCTTAGGTGCAATCTTAGCCGCAGAATGGTCATTAGAACTTAAAGGAATTCACGAATTTAAAACATTATTTCAAGAAAAATTGGTGAAAGGAATTATTTAATGTAGATGATTTTTACAACTTCGTTGTGCTTGTTTATGGTTTTGGTTATTTTTATGGTAGGTCTCTGTAAACAACAAACTTTCAATTAATATATAAGGTTTTTCCCAAATAGAAGCTTTTTGAATTCTATCTAAATAAAAAGCGTAATTAGGTGCATCTCCTTGGCAACAACCCCAGAATTGTTCTAGTATGGGTATTAAATGAGCTTCACGGTCTATAAAATTTTTTAATAATTTATCAAATCTTTCTTCATTGATTTCAATTTTTTGGTTCGCAAATTCGTCTAAATTAGGTTGACCAGCATCTACCCATGCACTATACCAAAAAGAAGCAACTCTTAGTATAGACATTCTCAATCTTCTTTCTACTTGACCCGATAATTTTTCATGATAAGCTTTTGAAAAAGACTGTGAATAGCTTCTAACCAAAACATTATTACGATTTTCATATCCATATTTAACATCTTCAGGGAACTGTTTGGTGAGTTCTTTTTCAAACTTAAAAACTGAATCCAAAGCAGAATGACTTTCTATAACTACCTTCCAAATTTCATCTAAAGGATTTTTTGTATAATATGCTTGACCCAAAAAATAATCATAATTTTCACCAAAAAGTTCAGGTAATCGAGATTCCCAAAATCCATGAATACCTTTCTGACCAGTCATTTGCCCATTATAATTTTCCGATGTATGCAAAGGAACATGAGCATCAGCAATGTAATGACCCAGTTCAGCAGAAATTTTAAGTATATTTTCTAAATCTTTATTTTTAAAGGCTTTTACTAAACGATAATATTCTTTTTGTACGTGCCAAGGAACAATACCATAAGCAACTAAGGTATCTTCTGTATATTTTTTTACAGCATCATCCCATTTTTTAGGAAAATCAGAGAAAGGTAATTTTCCATAATGGTCTAAATCTATATAATGACGAGGAGCCTCAAAATCTACTGCATATCTTCTTTCATCAGGTTTTACTGCATGGCGAGATAAAAATTCAATATTTGCTTTATAAAATGCAAACATTCCTTCTGGCAAACAAAAAACTGCCATTCTGTTAATCCTAGGATGAGCCCAAAAACCCCAAGAAAATGCTTCACGCAAAGAAATACTAAAAAATACCAAAATACCAAGTGCAAATTTTTTCTTCATAACGCTATCGCAAATTTATAATTTTTTTTGGATAAATAAAAATGGATATTTGTAATCATTAGAACTTTTAATAATGGAAATTATTTGTGAAACCTTACCCACGCATATTTCCCAAGTTCTAATAATTTTTTCTATTTTATGCATTGGTATTGTTTGCAAAGAAAATTAAATTTCAAAGATTCAGAAAACTCCTACAAATTTTGGAAAATTACTTTGCATTTCTTGGTATAATTTTTATGGCATCTATACCATTAATTTTTACTTTGCTGGAAAGTAATATCTCTATATTAGTTTACTTTATTTCCTTTTGATTTTAATAACAACCATAATTTACCGTTTTTCTTTTGTATAAAATTTATTAGGACTTGTGAAAAAATTCTATGAAAACTTACTGTAAAATTCTTTTATGGAATTTCGTAGTTTTGGTTTTCTTAATATAATAATAGTTCTTGGCTTAGAGCTAATTGCACAATAAATTGTCATAATACTAGAAAAAATATTAGATTTGCAGTATGAAATATTGTATTATATTAATACTTTTTTGTTTTAATGTGAATTTAAAGGCTCAACATCGCCAAAGAGTTAATGATGAAAAATTCTCAATTCATCAAGTAAAAAAAATCACAACCTCGTCTGAAAATACTGATTACATCATAAATGGACATAATGATACAACAGTAATCGTCTCTATTACAGCTATTACCAATACCCCTAAAAAAATGGATGAACTTCAAAAAAATTTTAAAATAGTTACTGATTTACAAAATGAAGTTTTAAGAATAGAGACTTTTACAGGTGATGCAAAAGGAGAGTTTTTAGTAGAGTTGTATGTTCCGCAAAACATTTTGTTAGATATTTCTACAAAAAATTCACATATAATTATTCAAAAAACTCATAACGATATTCAATTAACGCATCACTCAAAACCCATTGAATTAAAGGAAGTTAGAGGTGGAAAGATTAATATTAATTCCAAAAATGGCGATATTAGCATTAAAAATAGCGCAGGGGATATACAAGTAAATACCACAAAAAGCGTTGAAGCAGAAGTTCTTGATGGTCAATTAACTTGCATTTCTGGTGGGCATCAAAATATTATATTAAAAAAATCTATTCCTACCATGCTAAATACTCAAAACGGAAATATTAAACTAAAAATCCCATCTGATGCTCAATTTGATTGCCGTTTTACTTCTGATATTCCTATAAAATTAGAATTGAATAATTTTCAGTTTGAGGGTAGTATGAACCTAAAAACTTTAACTGGTAAAATCAACCAAGGTAATATTCCTTTAAAATTAACCTCAAATAAAGGTGGCATTTGGTTAACCAACTAAAATTTTTTGGTTAGATTGGAAAAAAAACATAAATGATTTATTTGTTTTCAGGAAATTTTTCTGTAAAACTTTGTGTTTTTTAATCATAATATACCTTTTTTCAAAAAATCCTTATTTTTGCAATCATTATAATTCACAAAAAGTCATTATATGAACATATTATCACAATTATTTTTTGCTATTGCATTAGGTATTTCTGGTTTTTTGTTTTATAAAAAAGCAAAATCCATTCGCAGAAACATTATGTTAGGAAAAGATATAAACCGAAAGAATCAACCTAACGAACGTTTCAATTTAATGCTAAAAGTAGCTTTGGGTCAATCTAAAATGATGGTAAGAATAATACCCGGTTTATTGCATTTAGCAGTTTATCTTGGATTTTTATTAATTAATTTAGAAGTTATTGAAATCGTTTTAGATGGTTTATTAGGTACTCATAGAATTTCTGCACCATTGTTAGGAGGTTTATATGATATGTTAATTGCGATTTTTGAAGTATTTATGGCTTTAGTTACAGTTGCTTGTATCATATTTTTAATTAGACGCCAAGGACCCGTTTTACGTTTAAAAATGGACGAATTAAGAGGTTTCCCACAAATTGACGCTTCTGTAATTTTATTTACTGAAATCATCTTAATGACTGCTTTGTTGTTCATGAATGCTTCTGACCAAATTCTTCAAACTCGTGGTGTAGAACATTATATTCAAGCAGGAATTTTTCCTGTAAGTAGTTTATTGGTTCCTTTATTAAACGGTTTATCAAATGAAACTTTGATTGTGATTGAAAGAACCGCTTGGTGGTTTCATATTCTAGGGATTTTTGCTTTCTTAAATTATTTACCTTATTCCAAGCACTTTCATATTATTTTAGCATTCCCAAATGTATATTTTTCAAAATTGGAACCTAAAGGTCAATTAGATAATAATGAATCAATTACTAAGGAAGTAAAATTAATGATGGACCCAGAAGCTGCTTTTAGTACTCCTGTTGAAGAAAATGCACAACCTCAAAAATTTGGTGCAAAAGATGTTTTTGATTTAAACTGGGTTCAATTATTAAATGCTTATACTTGCACTGAATGCGGAAGATGTACAGCATCTTGTCCAGCAAATATTACAGGCAAAAAACTTTCTCCCAGAAAAATCATGATGTCCACAAGAGACCGTTTGGAGCATGTTGGGCAAATTTTGGATAAAAACAATGGTCAATGGGTTGATGATGGTAAAACTTTATTGAGAGATTATATAACTGAAGAAGAGCTATGGGCTTGTACCACTTGTAATGCTTGTACAGAAGCGTGTCCTGTAAATATAGACCCCGTAAGCATTATTGTAGATTTAAGAAGATATTTAATTATGGAAGAATCTAAAGCAGCTGAAAGCATCAACGTAATGTTTAACAACATACAAAATAATGGTGCTCCATGGGCTTTTTCTCCCTCTGATAGAGCGAATTGGACTCAAAATTTAGAAATTACAGTTTCGCAATAAAAAATTTGCTTTATGGCAACAGTAATTCAAAACATTGAACAGTTAGATTTTAAAAAAGTTTACACCTACGCAGACTATTTGCTATGGCAATTTGAACAACGCATTGAATTACTGAAAGGAAAAATATTTTTGATGTCTCCCGCGCCGAAAAGAATTCATCAAGAAGTATCTATAAATTTGATTTTATATATTAGCCCCATTATACTAAAATCTAAAAATTGTAAAATTTATGATGCTCCTTTTGATGTTCGTTTGATAGATAATAAGAAAAATACAAATAAATTAATAGATGAAGAAATTTATACAGTTGTACAGCCGGATATTTGTATAATTTGCGATAAATCTAAATTAGATGAAAGAGGTTGTATCGGCGCACCCGATTTTATTGTAGAAATTT
>CALLMJ010000069.1 GCA_938006875.1 uncultured Bacteroidia bacterium | reverse complement strand
TACGATCCAAAATCAATTTTTTACAATAGGAATTGACTATAAAAATCGTGTTTTAGATTATGAAAAAAATCAACCCATGTTTATTTATCATTGGGCAGAAAATCAAAAGTTTATTGAAAGAAAATCTCACAACATAACTGGATTTTAAAGCTCAAAAAACATTTATTTTAAATTTTTAAATCAAAAATCCAACACTTAAACACTCAACTATATTTTTTGAGGTTTAAAAAGGAATATCATAGAAAACAAAATTTTTTTTTTACTTACATAAAATTTTTTTATCTATTAGGGATTTTGAACAGAATTTTCGTTTAGGCTATAACTAAATGTTTTTAAATTAATTATGTAAGAGATATCGACATTTTGAAACCTATTTACAAAGGTTTATAGTTTGATTTATCTAAATGTTGAAAATTTATTTTCTGATGTTTAGTCAGGATTATTTTAAGGATTGGTCATTGAGTAGGCGCAGCCGTACCGAAATGACCATTTTTCGTAGAAAATCGGTTGTTTCGGTATGTTCGCTTCACTCACTACTCAACAACCGAATATATACCTAACGTTTTAAATTAACTTATTAATCGCTAACAATTAACTGGTAAACCATTTTTAATGAATTGTTCATAAACTCTATTTTAAAAGATGTTATTGAAATTATTTTTTTCTGACCATAATTCTGTATCCCAAACCCAAATCAAAATGATAAGCAACAGCAAAATGACTTTTTAAAGTAAAACTGGTTACCCAGTGTTTTTTGTGGTAATATCTTAAACCGATTCTATGAAAGTGCATTCCATTAGGAAATTGATTAACTCCAGAAAATAAATAATAACCATATTCAATGGGCAAAATCCATCTACCATAATTAAAAGCATAAGCCATTTTGAGTCCTCCCGAAAGTCCATTCTTAAAATAATAATTTGTAATCCATTCAACATTTTGAGTTCGTATATTTAATGAAGGTTCTTGATATACATCTAAACCAATTCCTAATTGATGCCGATTTTTTATGTTCCAAAAGTAAGTACCAGAAAGGGTATAATTTGAAAAAGATTTTGTACCCGGTGGGTATTCTTGATTTCTACCATATCCAAACCATAAATATATTTCATTTTTGGAGTTTTTTTGGTAACTACTATCTGTAACCGTTTTTCTTTCTGTTTTTTGTATTTGATATTGGAAACCAATATTGGGATAAACGGTATTGATGCCCAAATTAGGAACTTTGTAACGTCCATTACTCACATGAGAAAATTGTAAATTAGGAATCAAAAAAAGATGGGAATTCATTTTAATAAAAAATGACCAACGAAGAGCTACAAAAACATTTACATGAGAACTTAAAGCAATATTTTTATGGTTTTCATATAAATCAAATCGTTTCGTTAAATATGCTAAACCTCCTGCAAAACGAAGTTTCATATTGAAAAAATTTTGGAGTTTATGAAGGTTTAATTCAAAAAATATTGAGGTAGCCAAAGCAGAACCTAACCTTCTAGGATTACCCAGATTTTGGTAATTGATGAGTAACCCATAATTCGGAAATTGATTTTCATGATGCCATAATTGATGACCATCAGCAGTTTTTGAGAATGCAATTTCAAAAAAATAAGGTCTTTGTTCTATTAAATGGCTAAGTTTTTTGGTATGTTCCAAAATAGAACCTTTACTTCCTGAAAAGGAAACATGATTCAATATTTGGGTATAAATATCGTAACTCAAAAATACAAATAGAATTCCAATTAAAACGTTTCTTTTCACGATTTTTTTATAACTTAACTGTTTTTTAAAGGGTTTGTATTTTGCTGAAAATAATACTAAACAATCCCATGAATTTGAATATTGTTGCAAATTTTAAAAAAACTAAATTGAATTTCAATTTTTTTCAATAAAATAATTATACAAACCCATTTTAATGTTAAGTATATTAGATTTTTTTCAATATACCGCACTACTCAAACGAAAAAGCACACATCTAAATCGAAGTTAATATTTCTTCTTATGAAAGATATTGAAGATATAAAAAATCAAATTTTATTGTATCTTTGTGTGTTTTTAATCAATAGAAGTGAATTATTTTTTTATTTTTTGTATAGCTTTGCTTTTTCAAAATAATTTATTCTCGCAAGGAAGATGCGGTCATCAGTATTTAAAACAGGGGCATAAGCATTTAAATCATTTATATCATCAAAAAACGATGGGTGGTAAAAAAATTATTCCTGTGGTTTTTCATGTAATTCATAATAATGGACCTGAAAAAATCAGTATTGCTCAATGTGAATCTGCAATTGAAGCTTTAAATAGGGATTATAGAAGGCAGTACGGCACAAGAGGTGGTAGTATGGGAGTAGATACTGAAATTGAATTTTCATTAGCTACTATTGACCCTAATGGTTTTCCAACTACAGGTGTTACTTATACCCAATCTTCCTTGACCAATCATAATATGGATAATGATTATAATTTAAAACAATTAATCATTTGGGATACACAAAAATATTTGAATATCTGGACTGTAAAAGAGATTGCAGGAGGAAGCAGCGGAGGAACAGTTTTAGGATATGCCTATTATCCTGGTGCACCTATAAATTTAGATGGAATAGTAAATCGTGCTGATTGTTTAGGTTCAAAAGAAATATTTCCTCAAGGTTTTTATTTTGGAGATAACATTTATAACAGAACTCTTACTCATGAAGTAGGTCATTATTTGAATTTACCTCATACTTTTGATGGTGGATGTTTCTCTGGTGATTATATTGATGATACGCCTCCCGTAGAAAATCCGAATTATGGAGCAGTAAAACGCATCAACAGTTGTAATAATGACATAGGAATTGATTTGCCTGACCAAGTTCGTAACTATATGGATTATGCCAGTGATTTTGTGGCAGATATGTTTACAGAAGGGCAAAAATATGAAATGCATGCCGCTTTGACTACCTATCGTGCTGTATTGTTCTCTAACTCCAATTTAATAGCAACGGGTACAGGAAAATATAAAAAGCCTAAAGCTTCTTTTTGGGTAACCAATCAATTAGGCTGTCCCGGTTCAGCATTTACTCTCTTAGATTATTCTCGTGGCGAACCCTCCGTCTGGAATTGGACAGTTTTTAATGCGAATTTTTCCCAAAATTTTAATTCTCAATTTCCTAATTTTTCTTTATCCACACCTGGAAAATATTCCGTTCAATTAATTGTTCATAACTTAACTGACTCAGATACATTAATCATCAATGATTTGATTGAAATTGAAGATGTAAATGCTAATACATTCAATGCCCCATTTTTTGAAGGATTTGAAGGAAATCAATTTCCACCACCAGGTTGGAATGTAATCAATTACGATAAATTTAACCCCGAAGATTCTATCACGTTTAAACATTTTAAATTAAAAGGTGGCTTTGGACAAAGTGCTAGAAGTGCTAGAATGAATAACTTCGGTTATTCCACTTATGGGCAAGTAGATATTTTAGCAAGTCCTTTTATTAATTTACAAGGCGTTTCTAATCCTCATTTATCTTTTAATTTAGCTTATGCTCAATTGGATATGCAAAATGGTTACCCTTTAGTATTAAATGATACTCTTTATGTAATGGTCAATTCAAATTGTGGAGGTTGGTTACCGATTTGGGTAAAAGGTGGAGCTGATTTAGCTACTGATGATCCTTGGTCTGACCCATTTGTTGGTTTTTCCAATCATTTATGGAGAAACGAAATCATTGATTTGAGCTTATTTGCTAATCAGACTATACAGATTTTTTTTATGAATAAATTTAATGGTGGTAATATGCTTTATTTAGATGATATTCAAGTTGCTAGCTTAACTTCCTTGCAAAATATACCCAGTTCATCTATTGCTGTTTATCCTAATCCCTTTCAAGAAGAAATAAAAATTCAACTTGAAAATACCCCTTCAATAATAACTATTTTAGATGTTCAAGGTAAAGAAATTGAAAATATTTGGGTTTCTCAATCTACCCAAAGCCTAAATACTCAAAACTGGCAATCAGGAGTATATATTCTAAAAATTCAATCAAAAGAACAAACGCAATATCAAAAAATCATTAAATTATAAATCATGGCAGAATACAAAACTATTCATTATAATATTGATAAAAGAATCGCTACTATTACTCTAAAAAGACCCGAAGTAGGTAATTCTATTGATTATTTAACAGCAAAGGAAATGCGTGATGCTTTAGAATATTCAGAGAAACTCTCTGATGTTCGTGTAATCGTTATTAAAGGGGATAGTAAATTTTTTTGTTCAGGTACAGACTTAAATTATTTACTCAAACTTCGTGAGTTTGGTTTAGAAGAAAATAAATATGATACAGAATTTTCAGCCGATTTACTCATTGATATTCAAAAAAATAGCAAATTAATAATTGCTTTAGTGGAAGGATACGCTTTGGGATATGGTTGGGCTTTAGCCCAAAGTTGTGATTTGGTAATCGCTTCTGAAAATGCAACTTTTGGTTTACCAGAACTTAAAAGAGGATTCTTACCTCTCATGGCTTTTTCTGTATTGATTAATCATATAGGACAAGCCAAACTTAAACAACTTATTTATTCTACTGAAAGTATCAACGCAAAACAAGCTTACGATTTGGATTTAATTTATAAATTGTTTCCAACACAAAATTTTGGTAATCTTGCTTATGATGAAATTGAAAAAATTATGGATAGAATTACAGGTGGAGGAATTGGTGTAATTAAAAAACTTTTTGTTGATGCAAATAAAATGCCGATGGAGCCTGCATTAAAATTTACCGCCAGGATGCTTGCACATGCTCGTAATACACAAGAATACTTAATTGGTATTGATTCGTTCTTCAAAAATGAAATTTTGAAATGGTAATACAAAGCAAAACCTCATAACTAATGAGAATTTTCTTATTAGTTATATAGCTTAAATCGAATGAATTAGTTATATAAGATAAATTGAATGAATTTTTAACAAAAATTAATCTTCGTCCCAAAGATCAAATTCTTCTTCGTTGGTTCTTTTATCAAACTCATCGAAATCATAATCAGGGATTAAATCTGTTTTAACATGATTGATAACGTCTGTAAGAGAATTTAAAAACTTATTAAAATCTTCTTTGTACAAAAATATTTTATTTTTATGAAAACCGTCACCACCTAACTTCCTTTTTCTTTCTGTAATTGTTATATAATAATCATTACCTTTTGTAGTACGGACATCAAAAATATAAGTCCTTTTACCTGCTCTTACCTTTTGTGAATAAACTTCACGATGCTCATTAAAGTGTTCCACGCTCAAATCCTTTTATCTACGTTGCAAAGTTATGCCAATTTTTAGATTTTTCAAAATTTTTATAGAAATATTTATTCTGAGTCTTTTAGTTAGCTTGTTTTTAGACAAAAATTAATAAGATATTACAAAGTATTTGGTATTAAAAATTTATAAAATTCTGAATTTATTTTTTCTTTCAAAAATTATTTTTGACTTGATCTATTTTTCCAATTATTAAAAGTCTTTTCTGTAACTTTATCGCCAAGTTCGTGGAAATGCTGTATTGCTCCATTTCTGCCCCCAAATTGTTTTACTGCCCACTCTTGTAGTTCGTATTTATACTCTGCAATCATTTCCTTGGTCGTTTTTTTAGTATCAAAATTATACCTAGAATTTTCTTGCTTGACGGGTGAATGATATTTAGAAAATTCTTTTTTTGCATATTCCAAAGCTGATTTCTCGGAAAGTAGTTTTTTAGTTTCTTCATCAAATTGATTAAAAACGTGGTAATACATAGCGATTTTTTGCAAGTCTCTAAAATTACCATATAGAGGAAGCGTTTTTAGCCAGTCCATAAGAGATTTTTCTTGGGGTATAGGTTCGCTGAATTTGAGTTGTTTCCATATATTTTTCCAGTCTTTTTCTATGTCCTCACGTGTTTCTCTTAAAGGCGGGATTTCAACTACGTGCTGTACAATTCTATCATAAAAATCGGGTAACAATAATTCTTTGAGTTCTTCCACCGTTTTATTCGTAGCAAAAATCAACCTAACATTTTTCACTTTAATTTCCTTATTATCTCCTAAACGTCTTATAGAAAGTTCATTGTTTTGGTTGGTTTGCAGGGCTTTCATGAGTTTGGCTTGTACTCTTTTACTTAAATGGTGAATTTCATCTAAAAACAAAATTCCATTTTCTGCAATTTCAATAAGCCCTTTTTTATCGGATTTAGCATCTGTAAAAGCTCCTTTTACGTAACCAAATAGTTCTGATTCTGCCATAGTATCCTCTGCAAAAGACGCACAATTTGCTTCTATGAGTTGCCCTTGAATAGGCTTATCTGTTTTTTTTAATTGCTCTTTTGCTTCGCTGGCTATTTGAGATTTTCCTGTCCCTCTCTCTCCTATCAATAAAATAGCAAATCCTGTGGAAAGGAAATTTTTTACCTTCATATTTACTAACTCTCTCGATTTTGATTTTGTGTCACTAAAAATTTTAAACTCTTGAGCAATATTTGAGATTAAATTAGTAGGTATTTCTTTAATAGAAAATTTTTTAAATCTTTTCTTTTTGGGTGTGAAAACTTCATCATCATAAGCCTTTATAAATCTGACTTTTTCAGGTAACATACCTGTTTCCGCTAAAATATGCCAAACAACTTGCGTCTCTGAAGTTCCTAACGAAACATTGATAATGGCTTGATAATCTGTTTTCTGTTCTTTAAAGTATTTTGATATATTCTTTGTTAAAACATCTGCAATACTTTTTTCATCTCTTAAATCTTTAATTCCCAACTCAATAACTTTCAATTTACCTTGATAAACCTTATGAAAATTAGATAATTCACTAAGCCAATAGATTTGGTCTGCAATGGTGTAATATTGAATATTTCTCCATAGCATATTTTGAAAATCATTTAAAAAATTAGGATACCGTTCTTTTATAAATTCTATTTCTTGTTTTAGGTTATGTTCAGAGAATTTATCAATCAAATCTTCATAAAAAGCTCTTAATTCTTTATTATGCTCTACAAGTGGGTCTTGTAATACATTTTTGCGGTAAGCAATTCTACTGGAAACTAAATCATAAATAGCTTGCGGAGCAGTAAGATAGACAATTTCATCAAACAAAAAACCTTTTTTTTGTTCATTAAACGCAGGTTCTATTTCCTCTTTATCTATTTGAAGCCACTCTATTTTTTGAGTTAAACTTTTACAACGAACATAAAATGCACTCAATACGTGCTTCAAGTAAGCTACTCCGTGAGTAGTATAATGCCAAGTGATATACACAGTTTTCATATTACAAAGGTAAAAAATTTTTTAATAAGTAAAAAATTACCTTAATCTTTTTTAAAAATTTTACATAAATTATTGGTTATCAATATTTTATTTTTTTGGCATAGGTTTTGAAGTATAATAGATAAAAGAAAACAAATATTTTTAATTTTAGAATTATGATAACAACTGTCAATTTTCATTTAATCAAAGCATGTAACTTCAAATGTAAATTTTGCTATGCAACATTTAATGATATTCATTCAAAAGGATTGAATAAAAATGAACAAAAGCAGTTAATCAAAATGCTAGCAGAGGCTAAGTTGTTCAGAAAAATCAATTTTGCTGGGGGCGAACCTACCTTAGTTCCTCATATTTGCGAACTTATTCGATATTCCAAAGAACTTGATTTTGAAACCAGTATAGTTACAAACGCAAGCAGAATAGATGCGAATTGGGTAGAAAATATAGCTCCATATTTAGATATTTTGGCTATTAGCGTAGATAGCATAATAAATGAGAGTAATATTGAAAGTGGTAGACATGAAAACCAAGAAACTGTACATACAGAAAAACTTGTACAAATTGCCAAGGCTTGCCATAAATTTGGAGTAATGTTGAAAATTAACACGGTGGTATCACAATTCAATTACCAAGAAACACTCACTAATTTTATCAACGAATTAAAACCTTTCCGTTGGAAAATCTTACAAGTTACTCGCGTAGAAGGACAAAATGATGACCAATTTGATTTAGTAAAAATTACCTCTGAAAATTTTGAAGCCTTCTGCAAACGTAACAAACAAGAAATTTTACCCTATATTAAAGTAGTTGAAGAAAGCGAAGAGATGATTCAAGGTTCT
>CALLMJ010000068.1 GCA_938006875.1 uncultured Bacteroidia bacterium | reverse complement strand
TATAATGCTTGTGGATTTTATACTCGTTATAGATGTGGAAAAAAAGACGGTTTTTTATTGGAAGGTGGTGCAAGAGGCTTCTCCGTTTTAGAAAAAGCTACTAATAACTCTTTCCTTCAACCCAATAATAACCAAAAAATGAACTTCCATTTTATCTATCTTTTTCTCGGTGCACATTACAAATTCCGTTTTAAAGATTTTCATAGAGATAACGAATTTGCAATTTTGATTGGCACAAAAGCAGATTTTCGTTTTACCTCTTTGCATCAATCTAATTTAGATAAAAAATTACAACGTTACAACTCTGATGATTATAGAACTGTTTACGGATTTTTGCCGGGTATAAGTGCATCCGCATGGATTAGAAAATCTTATAAACCTCGAAAATCATTTTTTATTCGTCCAGGAATTGATTATTTTTTTAAAAATACCGTTCAAACGAAAACTAATTTAAGTTTTGAAAATTTACATTTATTTATAAATTTTGGGTTTATTTTTTGGAATAATTTGTGAAATTATTGGCACAGTTTTGGTAATTAAACAATAATCTTATAATTTTGCAGTCTTTAAAATGAAAAAATACATGAAATTTTTTGTAACAATTACGCTTTTGTTATCCATTTATTCCTTAAATTTTGCACAACAATTAAAAATAGGTTATACGAATATAGAGTATATCCTAACTTTTATGCCAGAAGCAAAACAAATGGAACAAACTTTAAAAAATTATGAACAAAAATTAACTGAGCAACTTTCTATCAAACAAAGCTATGCTCAAGGTAAATTAGATACTTACCTTAAAATGAAAGAAGAAAAGAAATTATCCGCTCAGCAAGATGAAGAAATGCAAAAAGAACTTTACAAATTAGATGAAGAAATTAAAAAATTTGCGCAAGCTTCTGAAAACGATTTAATGATGAAAAGAGAAGAACTCTTAAAACCTATTACAGATAAACTTCAAAAAGCTATTGATGAAGTAGCAAAAGAAGATGGTTATACTTATATTTTCAATAGTACAAATAGCAGTGGTGTAGCAACCATTTTACATGGTCCTGAACAATACAATGTAACCGATAAAGTAATGAAAAAATTAGGAATTACCGTTCCTGTAGCTCCTGAAAAACCTAAAACAGGTAAATAATATTCAATGAATGAATAATTTACCCATTGGTATCTTTGATTCAGGGATTGGTGGGTTAACCGTGGCAAAAGCTGTCCATGATTTATTACCTAACGAATCCCTCATTTATTTTGGAGATACCGCTCATTTACCTTATGGTGACAAATCTCCTGATTTACTCAAAAAATACGTCATTGAAATTGTAGATTTTTTATTGCAAAGACAAGTTAAAGCCATTATTATTGCTTGTAATACAGCTTCTGCTGTTGCTTATGAATATCTAAAACAAAATTATTTGGAGGTTTTATTTTTTGAAGTAATTCAACCAGCTGTTCAAGAAGCTTTAAAGTATACAAAAAATCAAAGAATCGGTGTAATTGGTACAAAAACTACTATTTATTCCCATGTATATTTAAAAAAAATTTTGGATAATTTACCTTCAGCATTTGTAGTTGAAAAAGCTACCCCTTTATTAGTTCCTATGATTGAAGAAGGTTGGATTCATGATAAACTTTCCAAAGAAATTATTGAAGCCTATTTATCCGATACAGGTTTTACTCATATTGATACATTCATTTTAGGTTGCACACATTATCCTTTGATACGTTCTGAAGTTGAACAATATTTTGAAAAAAATTCCTTACAAAAAATTTATGTTATTGATAGTTCTATTGCATTAGCGAAACAAGTTCATGAATATTTTACCCTTAATAACCTTTTATCTAATAATGTTCAACCTACTTTACAATTCTTTCTATCGGATTTAACTCCCAGTTTTCAAGAAACTGCAAATTTATTTTTTGGAGAAAATATTAATTTAGAAAAATGGCAAAGTCCATTATAGAATTTATTGGCAAATTGTTTTTATTAAAATTTTAAGCCAGATTTTCTAGAAATTTTCAGAGTCAAAAAATACTGTTGAAACCCATAAAATAACAGTTCAATGATATTTATTAACCATTTAAGCGTTTATTTGTGGATAATAATGGGTAATTATATACTTTTGTATTGGTGATTTATAGACGCAAGAGTGTAGAAAATGAGGCTTTAGTAAAGTCTCATTTTCTATTTTTTGTATTTTTGCAAAAAACCTAAAGATATGCGTTATATAGTTGTTATAGCTTGCTTAATTATTTTATTTTTAAGTTCTTTTGAATTAAAAACTTATAAAAAAATAAATGCTATTGAATTAGGGAAGAAATTATTTTTTGACCCTATTTTATCATCAGATAGTTCGGTTTCATGTGCTAGTTGCCATAAACCTGAATATGGATTTGCGGATAATCAAGCATTTAGTTTGGGAGTAGGTGGAAAAAAAACCAGTAGAAATACACCTTCTGTATTAAATATGAAAAATCGGTCTGCATTTTTTTGGGACGGAAGAGCATCTACCTTAGAAGAACAAGCATTAGGTCCTATTCAAAACCCTGATGAAATGAACTTGCCTATTCATAAAGCCGTTTTGAGGCTAAAAAATCATCCTTTTTATTCCAAAGCATTTTTACAAGTTTATGGTAAAGAGATAGACTCTCTTTTGTTAGGAAAAGCCTTAGCCGCTTTTGAAGAAACTTTAGAAATTGAGGAAACTCGCATGGATCAATATCTTATGGGAAATGAAAATGCTTTAAATGAATCAGAAAAAAGAGGTTTACAACTTTTTAATGGTAAAGCGGGTTGTATTGATTGCCATTTCGGTCCAGATTTTACTAATGATCAATTCAAAAATATTGGTTTATTTTCAGGAGGTAAAAATGAAGATTTAGGTCGTTTTAATGTAACCAAAAATAAAAAAGATAAAGGAAAATTTAAGGTACCTGGTCTTAGAAATGTCATTTATACTGCTCCCTATATGCACGATGGACGTTTTAAAACCCTTGAAGAAGTCATTGATTATTACAATAATCCCGATATTGCAAACCCCAAACATCCCAATCGTGATAAACTCATCAAAACTTTAAATTTAACATCCCAAGAAAAAAAAGATTTAATAAATTTCCTAAAATCCGCAAGTGCAGAGAAGCCCAATCCATTAATGGATTAATAAAAAATTGATAATGCTTGCATGTTAATTGCTCATCTTTCTATTTTAAATCCTATTGACCATACCCGTATTTTAAAAATTACAAAAACTCAAATTGAACTTGGACACTCTGTAATTGTTGTGGGCAAACTTTCCAATGAACCTATCTTTACTCATGAAGATTTTCAATATTATTCAACTGGGAAAATAAGCCGTAATTTATTTGCAAGAACTCTAACCCATATTAAAATATTTTTTTGGTGGTTAAAAAATGTTTTTCAAACAGATATTTTTTGGATTCATACACCAGAACTTTTTTGGCTATTTTTTTTGAATTGGCTATTTAGAAAAAAACAAGTGTATGATGTTCATGAGAACTATTTTGAAAATACCTATTTTGCTGAATACTATCCTGTTTTATTAAGAAAACCGTTAGCTTTTTGGGCAAGGTGGATTGAAAAAATGATAGCTAAAATTTCCTATGTAGTTTATTCAGAATATGCTTATGAAAATATTTTGAATGCTTCTAAATATGAAATTATTCCGAATGCTTTTGATAAAGATTTGATTACAAATCATGAAATTTCATTACCTGCTAAGCCAATAAAATTTATAATCAGTGGTAATTTATCGGAAGACTGGGGAGTAATGAATGCAATTAATTTTTGGGAAAAACAAAATGAATATTATCCCGCGTATCTAACGATTATAGGATATTCTTCTTTACCGCAATTTTCTCAAAAAATAAGACAAAGAATTCAAAATTCACCTTTCCAAAATCTTTGTAAATTGATAGGAATAGAACAATATGTTTGTTATACTGATATTTTAAAAGCCATTGCTGAAAGTCATGTAGTTTTAGCACCTTATCAACTCCAATCTAAATTTTTTTATAAAATCCCTACTAAATTTTATGAAGCAATTGCCCTGAAAAAAACGCTTCTTTTCAGTAATATTCCTTATTGGAATGAACTTAATGAAAAATATCATTTTGGATTTTGTATACAAGATTGGTCAAAATACTGGGAAATAAAGGAATTCAGCCCGAAGAATATTCCCGAATTTTTTTATGATTGGAAATGCCAAAAATCCAAAATTCAAAAAATATTAGAAAGACTTAGTTAAATCAAAACAATCAAGAAATTCAAAAAATATACCCCTTTTTAAAAAGATGATTTAAATTTAAGTAAGTATTCCCAAAAAAGTGTTGCAAAATTAAAGAATAGGGTATATTTTTGCGGTGTATTAAAAAAATGAATAATAATCTAAGATATTTAGCATTAGAAAAAATTCAATCACGAGATTGGGATTTACAAATACAAGCAACCAAAGGTTCTGAAATTTTTGGTGAATTGGTATTTACCAAAGAAACTATGCTTCAATATTTGCCAGAACATATAGTAGAGTTAATTCATTCAAATGAAACTGGACCTATCAAACGAGAAACAGCAAACATTGTAGCTAATGCAATGAAAACTTGGGCAATTTCTAAAGGTGTAACCCATTATACGCACTGGTTTCAACCCTTGACGGGCTTAACAGCAGAAAAACATGATTCATTCTTTGATTTAGAAAATGGTAAACCTATTGATAAATTTAGTGGTTCAAACTTGGTTCAGCAAGAGCCTGACGCTTCTTCATTTCCAAGTGGTGGTATTCGTTCTACTTTTGAAGCTCGTGGATATACTGCATGGGACATAACCTCACCAGCTTTTATTGTAGGAACTACTTTGTGTATCCCCTCTTTATTCATTTCTTATACAGGTGAAACATTAGATTATAAAACTCCTTTAATTCGAACTATTCATGCGATTGATAAAGCTGCAACCCAAGTTTGCCAGTTATTAGATAAATCCATTGAAAATGTGAATGTTACATTAGGACCTGAACAAGAATACTTTCTCGTTGATGAAGCATTATATTTTGCAAGACCCGATTTAATCATGACAGGACGTACTTTAATAGGTGCCGCACCTGCTCGTGGTCAACAATTAGAAGACCATTATTTTGGAACAATTCCTAACCGTGTAATGAATTTTATGATGGAAGTGGAAAGAGAATGTTTAAAATTAGGTATTCCTATTAGAACTCGTCATAATGAAGTTGCTCCGGGTCAATATGAATGCGCTCCTGTTTTTGAAAGTTTAAATATTGCTAACGACCATAACCTACTCATGATGGATATTATGGAAAAAGTAGCCAAAAAACATCATTTAAAAGTTCTTTTTCATGAAAAACCTTTTGCAGGCGTTAATGGCTCAGGAAAACATAACAACTGGAGTTTGAGTACCAATACAGGTAAAAACCTATTAAACCCCGGAAGAACCCAAAGAGATAATCTCATGTTTTTAATTTTCTTAATCAATACAATTAAAGCTATTCATAAAAACGCTGATTTATTACGCTCCAGCATAGCTTCTGCATCTAATGACCATCGTTTGGGTGCAAATGAAGCCCCTCCAGCTATCATCTCTGTTTTTTTAGGTTCTCATTTAGATTTTATCCTTAATCAATTAGAAAATGCTTCTTTAGATAACATTGAATTTGTCTTTAAATCAGAAATTAAATTAGGTATTCAAAAAATGCCTGAAATCATGAAAGATAATACCGACCGTAACAGAACCTCTCCATTTGCATTTACAGGAAATAAATTTGAGTTTAGGGCAGTTGGTTCTTCTGCTAATTGTGCTCCCGGTATGATTATCCTTAATACTATTGTTGCCAATCAATTAAATACATTCCATGATGAAGTTTGTAAATTAGTAGATAAAGGTACTCAAAAAGAAATTGCAATACTTACTCTTCTAAAAAAATATGTAACAGAAAGTAAAAATATTCGTTTTGAAGGAAATAACTATTCTGAAGAATGGAAACATGAAGCGGCAAAAAGAGGTTTAAATAATATTACCAAAACTCCTAAAGCTTTAAATGCAATTATTAACAAAAATTCTGTTGAAGAATTTACTAAATTAGGCATTTTAACTGAACATGAACTGCATGCTCGTTTTGAAATTCGTACAGAAACTTATATCAAAAAAATTCAAATTGAGTCTAAGGTCTTAGAAGATTTAATTCATCAATACGTTTTACCGGCTGCTTTTCATTATCAAAAATTAATGGCTGAAACAGTTGAAAATCTTATTGATATTGGATTCCATAAAGATGAATACCAAGTTCAATATGAATTATTAAAAGAAATTACTTTCCATTCTAATGAAATTCATAAAAATTTAAAATCCATGAAAGTAGAATGGGAAAATGCTGATAAAATGGAAGATTTGGGAGAAAAGGCTTCTTTTATTGCGGAAAAAATCACTCCTTTCTTTGATACTATTCGTAAACATTCTGATGCATTAGAGGGTATAATTCCTGATGATTTATGGAAACTTCCTAAATATCGTGAATTATTGTT
>CALLMJ010000067.1 GCA_938006875.1 uncultured Bacteroidia bacterium | reverse complement strand
CTTTCCGTAAGGCACATTGAACTCGCCTTTTGAGTTGAGGCGAAAAAGTCCATTGAAGCAAGTTTTATTCAAAAATATAAATTGTGCGGCTCTTGAAATCCAGTTGTCAGAGAGTTTTTTATAGTTTATTTCAAAACGTTGTAAATTGAAATGTTTGCGTACTGCCAAAAACAAATCATTGCGTTTTTCTTGTTCGGTTTGGTCGTAATCTTTTTGGTATTGTTCCAGAAAATCAAGTAAATCGTAAGGGCGTTGTTGAACGACTTGGTAAGTCAGAATTAAATCTTTATTAAGGTCTGACAAATAAGCATTTTCAATTTTATAGCGTTGCGAAAGGTCAAAAAACAAAGCACCGCCACCTAAAAAAGGCTCAACATAGTTTTTAATAATGCCTTTTCTAAGTTCGCTGGGGTAGTAGTTTTCAAATTGTTCTAAAAGTTGATTTTTACCACCTACCCACTTTATAAATGGTCTTGCTTTTGTCATATTTTTATTTTTTACAAAATTAATTTTTTTTAAGATTTTATGCAAATCATCTTTTCAGGGTTCGCAGGCGGCTCAGCGAGGTGGGGGTCATTCCGAGAAATGAAGCAATATAATAATGTGGGATTTCATTTTCTAAATTGGGATAATTTTTCCTGAACCATTCTAATTTTTGCTTTCCTGTGGCAGTGAGCAGTATTTTTTCCCTTTCGGCACGCTTGTAGGCATCTTGCATCATTACTTTGAAGCCGAAGGTTTCTAATTCTTTGTTGCCTTGCATCGTTTTTTCCATTTCTTGATTAGAAAATAACATCATTTCGGCTTTGGAGGTGATGACTTCCAAATTTACAAATGAAATAAAATCCACACTACGAAGTATAGCGGGTGTAATGGCTTGATTGGTAGCAAAAAAATCTGTGGTAAATTCTTCCCCTTTTGCATTGGTCAAAAACTTTCTGATAATTCCGTTCATAACTACAAATTGGTATCTAATGTGCTGTCCAGAACTTTCAATTAAGGTGTTTTTTTTAAATATCTTGACCTGCGTTGAGGGAATAAGTTCAATAGCTGTTTGAATGGAAACAGGAGATATTTTTCCAAGTGTGTTTTGTATGGTTTTGAAATCTATTGTTTGTGTCATTTACTTTCTTTTTTTCTTTTCTTTTCTTTTCATCTCATAGTGTATTTCTCAAAATATCACACAACGGTTCCTTACCACAATACAGTCCAACGAAGCACAGCACCCGCCATTACGCAAACCGCTGTTGTGCGTAGGGTTCCTATTGGAAGTCAATGTCAATACCGTCATATTTCGTAATTAGTTCGGTTAAAGTCATTTTTTCCATTTCTAATTCCTTACAGATTGCAGGTATCTTCTTGAAAAGTTTGTTGTCAATACTGCTTTCTGTTTCTTCTGTAACTAATACAGTTTGTCCAACGTCTGATTTGTAAGGAATTTTTGCCGATTTCACAAAAGTCTTTTCAGTTAAATAAGGTAATTTTTCATGAAATTTGGATTTGCTTTCATTTCCAACATTAGTTGTAAAAGCGAAAACGATTTATCAAATTGTTTTGTGACATTTGAAGTGTATGAATTAAGAATAGTCGCTCTTAAACAGTTTTGTAAAACAGGAGCAGTCGTCTTAAATGCAACTTGAAGTCCTGATTGCCCATCGTCCTTTTTAGGTGTTGCTACATTACAAATTTTTAAATATTTTGAATTATTTATTGTCAATGTTGCCGCTTGGCGTAGTGGCGGATTTTTAGCACAAACTTCGTACAAAGCGATGAACTTCAAATTTAGTAAAAACTGTAATTAGAAGCACTGCACCCGCACTTCAACAAGTTCAGTGTATCACCATTACGCCAAACCGCTGTTATGCACAGTTATTTTTTCATAACTTTGCTTGTTTGTATCAATTGTCCATTGTTTTTGGTCATTGTCAAAAAATAAATTCCTGCAGGTTGGTCTGAAAGGTCAAGTGTGTTCACATTTTTTTTGTCTGTAATAATTTGTCCCGTTAGATTTGTTAGCTGCACATTCGTAAATACCGAAAAACAAATTTGATCTTTTGTTGGATTAGGGTAAATGTCAATAGATTTTGTTATTCCGAAAACATCATTAATTCCACTTGTCATAGGATTTGGTTCATTAAATAAACTGTCAACTTCATTTGCGTTCAATGGTCGGTTGTAAATACGAATATCATCTAATTTTTCGCCATATTCGTAAGAAGTGCCGCAAAAATCAGGTTCAGGATGTCCAAACATTAATTTGTCAGGGTTATTTGAAATATCAAAATTAAAAACTGTAGTTGATGCTAAAGCATCTAAAACTCCATCAATATAATAATAAACATTAGGACGATCCCAAACCAATGTAACATGATGCCAATCTGAATTTGCAATGTTTACAGAACTACTTTGGTACGAATCAAATCCTGTTATATCGTCTATTTGTGTAAAAACAGTTCCATCGCTATTTAGTCTAATCGAGTATGCGTCAACTCCTCCTCCGCAATAAGAAAATTTAGTAATCAAAGGATTTATATTTGTATTGATTGTAGGGGAATTAACCCAAAAAGAAATAGACATTCCAGATGAAAAACCATCTAGCGAATCATTGTCATTTATTGAAATAGTTCCGTTTTGAGGAAACTCAAACGCATGATTAGCATTTCCAAAACGGTCGGTTGTTAAAATAGCACCATTTATTGTTCCGTGATGTCCGTTTCCACTCTCATCATATGCGACTCCATTATTGAATGACCATTTAGCAACAAGTCCATTTGTTACTTGAGCGTTTAAGGTAGTAATACTTATTGTAAGAGTTACTGTTAGGATAAAAATTACTTTTTTCATGTATAGTTAATTTGTTGGTATTTATAATTGTGCATAACTCGTTTATATACGTACCTTTTATGCTAAAATGTGCGCCAATCTACCTATATTTTTGTGAATTAGTGCACCTTTTTCTAAATCGGGGCTGCGCTTATCCCAATTCCAAATCGTCAACGGGCGATTTAATTTTTTGTAAACTCTTTGTGCTAACATATGTGTATATTTCTGTTTATGGTTCTAGCTCCATTTAGCATCGGCAAAGGTTTTTACAATGCTGTTTATTTCTTCATTCATAGCAAAGCAAAGCCCCAAGCGATGGGTGTTTTGATACATTAAAGGTTTTATTTCAATAGTTTTCAGTACACGCATGTTATTTGATTAAACCAAAGTTTGCTTTTATTTGTCCTACAAATATATTGAATTTATTTTTACGTATCCAAATTTTTTGAAAAAATTTTTTTTCTCAAAGTTTGATTTTCAGATGTCTGTTTTTTAGAGTACTGTCGTTCTCATG
>CALLMJ010000066.1 GCA_938006875.1 uncultured Bacteroidia bacterium | reverse complement strand
CAGAGAGATGCAATGGGAACGGTTCCTTATGGTTTAGTCATTTTTAATACTACTGACTCCATCATGCAATACTTTAATGGGGATTGCTGGTTAAATGCTTACCAACAAAATTGTACGGATTGCTATTTTAATGCTAATCTTACCATTGTTCAAGATACCATTGACCGTCTGATAGCAGATTCTATTCAAACCGTTGTAAATGTAAACCAAATTGCGGGCACGCCTCAAAATATTACATTAAGTTTATTTGGTACTCCACCTGTTGGTGTTACGTATCAATTTTCTAATAATCCCATTATGGGAAGTGGTTCTTCAACGCTTACTTTTTATGTAACACCATTTACACCCGCTGGGACATTTCCTATTTTAATTCAAGCTTTTTGCGGTCCCTCTATTAGGACAATTGTATATGTTTTAACCATTTTACCTTGCTACGAGCTTACAGTTCTTAATAATACTACGAATTATAGTGTATCTACACATCTTTATCAACAGTATCCAAGTGCACCCACTAACTCTCCTGTTTGTGTGGTTACAACGGTGAATGCGGGTGTTTTAGTAACTTCTCCTACTACTACCCAACCTGCCTTTACGACAGGAAGTTTACCTGTTGGCTCTATTGTGGGAATTATCAATAATGGTGCTATCATAGGAAGAGGTGGTGATGGAGGTATTGCATACGACCCTCTCAATAACTTAACAGGTGATGGAACTAATGGTGGGCATGCTTTAAATTTAACTACCAAAACTGCTATTTTAAACAATGGTTATTTGTTTGGAGGTGGAGGTGGGGGTGGCTCGGCGGCTTTTCGCATTGGTTTTAATCTTCCGTTACCCAATCCGTTACCCAATGTTTTTATTGGATTTGCTGTGGGTTCTGGTGGCGGGGGAGGTGCAGGAAATGGGCTTGGTGGTGTTGCAGGTTCTTTAATTTCTTTGTATGCTAATGGGCAAAATGGAACAGGCGGTATTGCAGGTACTTATGGGCTTGGTGGCGTACTGAATAACCCTTTTACTGTTCCTGGATTTCCTATTAGTATTGGAATTGGAACCATCAATTTAGTTGCTAATCCTAATACGGTGGGAGGCGCTGGCGGTCCTTACGGATTACCAGGTTCTCAAGGTGTTTTTAGTGTAAGTTTGACGGGCTCTTTTTCTCCAATTATCGGTCCTACTATTAGCCTTGGTCCTTTTACGGTTCCTATTCCTGTGCCTATGCCTTTAGCCGGTGCTGCAGGTTTCGCTGTAAAAAGAAATGGAAACCTTTTAAATGGTATTCCTGATAATAATTATCAAACAATATTTATCAAAGGTCAAGTTGGAAATTAATTTGTTTTTCTATTTAAAAGTTTTTAATATTGCTACATTTTAATTTAAATATCATGAAGTCTGTTTTCTCATTGCTAATCATTGTAGTAGCTTTCTTTCAAGTAAAATCACAAACCGTTGATTGCCAGTTGGTTAGTTACAAGAATCACAAAAAAAATGAAAATGGTGTTATTTCCTTTTGTTTTAGCAACTCTAATACCTTAATGATAAATAATTACACGGTAAGTAACAAAGAATTAATTTCAGCGCTTTTGTTAACTGCTGATGGAGTAGAAATGAGAGAAAGTGAAGACTTATGGAAACAAGATTTTAAACCTATGGTTGATATACCATCAGATAAATCTACAGAATTTCAAGGTTTTAAAGTTCAATTAGTAAAATTAACTGATGGCACGCAAACAGTAAAAATATGGTTTACCAAAGATATAAAGTTTTTCAATAGCCAAAATTATTGGTTATTCTATGGTGCTTTGGGTCAAATGATACAAGAAAAATATGCTGGTTTATTTCCTGTTGCCATGCAACTTTTAGAAAATAGTTCAGGTAAAATAATGTATGAGCATACAATTATTGAAAAAGCAAGTATTCAAATTAAACCTGAAGTATTTAAATCTGCAAGATAATTTAATAAACCTCAAATCAAAATATTATGTATTTATTAACAAAATTAGGATTTTTTTCAATTGTAAGAAAAAGTTTTGATCCTGTAAAAGGAGAAGAAGTAAAAGGAGAGGATTTTCAAGTGAGAGCAGTAGAATTACAAGATATGTATAATTTACTCAATGCTTATAAAGCTCATCCAGATTTTGATTCTCATAAACACCATGTTCCTCACGTTATGGAAACTCACTTTGCTGATTATCGTTATAGGATGCAAGTAAAACCCACTGAAATGTCAATTATGTTTGATGTTTTAATGCGAAGCATTGATTACATGAATTTCAAAAGAACCATTACAAAAAATTATCCTGATCAATCCAAAAAAGCTAAGATTTATGAGGATTTCAGGCAAGCTATCTTAAATATTCAAAAAGACTAAAAAAATGCGTATGTATTCATACGCTTTTTTTACAAAATTTATTTTTATTTTTTGTTTTCAGATTTTTGTTATTTTTGCGTTTCATATTGATGAGCCCATCGGCTTAATTCACTTAATCTTGAAAATATAAATCAAATTCCTATAATACTTAAATTTTTCTATGCAAAATTCGTCTGAATTGAACAATTTGCTGATTGCTGAATTGCGTCAGCTAGCTAAGCAATTATCTCTTTCAATACCTAAAGAATTTAAAAAACAGGATATTATTCAAGCCATAACTTCATTTTATGAAAAACAAAATGAAAAAGTAACAGTTTCTGATTCAAATACTGATTTTTCTGATGACAATAACGATTTAGAAAAATCTCATGATGATGAAAATGAAAATAAAAATAATTCTAAGAAAAAGAGAAAACGAACGAATGAAAAAAGTTCAGAATCAGAAGTTATCATTCAAATTCCAGAGAATTCACAAAATCAACCAGAAAAAAAACCTTTATTTCAAAATAAAGCTAAACAAAATATTACTTTAGAATCAACTCAAAAAAAAGATCCACTAGATGAGTTATTAGAAATTTTAGATGAATACCCAACTAATAATGAAGTGGTAGATGGTTCTACTGAAAATTCAGTTACTCAAAATCAAGACCCTAAAAATTTAGTTACTCAAAATCAAGACTATGAGAATTCAGTTATTCAAGAAGAAAAAAAAGAACATAAATCCGAAAAAAAAGAAATTTTTGAGCCTTTAACCTTTGTATCTTCTGGAGTTTTAGAAATATTACCTGGAGGTAATGGTTTTTTACGTTCACCAGAGTATAATTATTTACCATCGCCTGATGATATTTATATAGCACCTAATCTAATCAAAAACTATGGTTTAAGAAACGGTGATACAGTTCAAGGAATAATTAGACCACCAAAAGATAATGAAAAATATTATTCTCTTGTTAAAATTGAGTTAATTAACGGTCTTCCATTGGATATTGTTCGAGACAGAATTTCATTTGAACACCTTACTCCAATCTTTCCTATTGAAAAATTTAATTTAGAAAGTTATCCTTGTGATGATAATTCTTTAAGGATTTTGGATATGTTTTGTCCGATTGCTAAGGGACAAAGAGGGTTGATTGTTGCACAACCCAAAACAGGTAAAACGATTTTATTACAAAAAGTTGCTAATGCCATTGCTCATAATCACCCAGAAGTTTATTTAATTATTTTATTGATTGATGAACGTCCTGAAGAGGTTACTGATATGGCAAGGTCTGTTAAAGCGGAAGTAATAGCTTCCACCTTCGATGAGCCAGCTGATAGACATGTACATGTAGCAAATATAGCAATTGAAAAAGCTAAAAGATTAGTGGAATGTGGGTATGATGTAGTGATTTTATTGGACTCTATTACAAGATTAGCAAGAGCTCATAATACAGCGATGCCTGCTTCAGGTAAAATTTTATCGGGTGGGGTAGATGCTAATGCTTTACATAAGCCCAAAAGATTTTTTGGATCAGCTCGTAAAGTAGAAAACGGAGGTTCCTTAACCATTTTAGCTACTGCTTTAATTGATACAGGTTCTAAAATGGACGAAGTAATTTTTGAAGAGTTTAAAGGTACTGGTAATATGGAACTCCAATTAGATAGAAAACTTGCTAACAGAAGAATTTATCCTGCTATTGATGTGCTTGCCTCTGGAACAAGAAAAGAAGATTTATTAGTCAAACCTCAAACTTTACAAAGAATTTGGTTAGTAAGAAAAATGCTTTCCGAAAGAACTCCCCAAGAAGCCATTGAATTTTTAAATACGCATTTGAAAGGAACCAAAAATAATGAAGAATTCCTTTTTGATAGATTTGTTAAAATTGCACAAGATTACAAAATAGAATAAGTATTAGGTCTGAAAGATTGTGCATTAGAAAATTTATATATTAAAGAGAGAAGGTTATTTCTATAAATTAACTACTAGGTACTTTTTATACAACTATAAAGATTAAAAAGATATTAAGAAAATATAATCATATTCACTTCTTTGAGCATTTTTGATGTTTGTTAAATTGTGACAAGAAACACCCTGAATCCCATCAAAATTAGGATTTTGAATTATATAATTGCTATTCCAATCGTAAAATTTATTAGGATTTTCTATTTCAGGGTTATGTAAAATAGGAAATAAATCGTTTTGAGAAACAAATTCCAATGCTTGAAGTTTTAATTGATTTATCCAATTCTATTCCCTGATTAAAATTGCGTTTCCATTTTTCTTTTTTACTCATAAAATCCATTTTAAAAAGCTTTCAAATTGAAGCTTTTGATTGTTTAATGAAAATTGATTAATAGCAATTTGATAAAATAAATTTTTCTTAAAATACATTTCAAAAACAAAAATACCATTTTTAGGTTATCAATATGCTATTAAAAATCAAGATATTAACCTTATTGATGCTCAAGTTTCCTTTAATTATTTTGGAAAACAAACTGCTCAAAATTATACCCCAATTTCATTAGGCAATGCAATTCATCCTAAATTACAAAGAAATGAAATTTTTGAAATTTTGGTTACCGAATATCCACACCAAATTCAATTGGAAATTATTTATCCTAAGGAATTTCAACCTCAAATAGGTCAAATCAAGGAGTTATTTTATCACTTTATTTTACAGAATTCCATTGAATTATTTAATTCTAATACTCAAAAATTTTCAACAAAACCCACATTCTCAGAATTATATGGAACAGTTTAGTTTACATTTAAAGGGTGAATTAGAGGAAAAACATATAATTGATTCTTTGGAAATTTTAACTGAAAATTTCGAAGTATTTAGAACAGTTTTCCAAATCGAATTTATATTAAGGAATGGAAAACGAATTTATCGTACTGGTGATTTGGTGAGGGAATTACCTGATGGCAATTTGGAGTATTTAGGACGTATAGATGAGCAAGTAAAAATTAGAGGATATAGAATTGAATTAGAGGAAATTACGAATATACTGTTAAAACAAGAAGGTGTAGAACAAGCGGTTACATTAGTAAAAATGATACATTCAGAACCTTTTTTGGTTGCGTATTATGTAGGGACTGCAAAATCAGAATATTTGAAAAATAATTTGTTGGATTTGTTGCCTAATTATATGGTTCCTACACACTATGTAAAATTATCATCCACACCGTTAACACTCAACGGTAAAGTAGATAAAAAACAATTAGGATTACCAAATAAATTAGAAAACAATTGTATTTACACTTCAGGTTCCACTGGATTACCCAAGGGCTGCTTAGTCAGCTATAGTAATGTAGTGAGTATTCATGAAGGTTGGAAAAAAGTATTCTTTGGATTATAAGAATTGCCCTACAGTTTGGCAAAATAGATTTTAACTCTAAAGTAAAGCATATTTTCATAATAGGTGCATATTCTTAATCAGTGTAAACGTAACAGCCCGACCCGCAGCATATCAAGGGCATGCCTAAATTATATAAGCAATTTGAATAATTTTTGTGCCTCAAAATATTATCCTTAAATTTGCCGCTACTATAACTTTTCATGTGGTTAAAGTTTGCTGAAATTATACTCAAAAACAGAAAAACTTTTCTTTGGATTATTGCTATTACCACCCTTTTTATGGGATATATGGGTACCAAAGTTGAAATTTTTCAAGAATTTGTGAAAGTCGTTCCTGCTGATGACCCCGATTTTATTCAATATCAAAATTTTAAAAAAATTTTTGGTGAAGATGGCAATGCTCTGATTATCGGTATTGAAGCTCCTAATAAATTATTTGAACCCACATTTTTTAATGAATTAAAGCATTTAACGGATTCTCTTAATCAATTAGATGGTGTAAAAAAAGTATTGAATTATACTTCATTACCAGAACTTTACAGAAATGATTCTCTCCAAGTTTTTGAAGTTAAATCTTTGATTTCTGACTCCTTATCTTTTGAATGTTATCAACAAAAAATTATCCAACACCCTTTTTACAAAAACTATATTTTTGATAGTAGTTTTACAACTACGATTTGTGCATTAACTCTAACAGATAAAATTTTAAATTCCAAAAATAAACATAAACTTTTATGGAACTCCATGAATCGTTTTGAAGAATTGGGAAAAAAACATGGAGTAAAAATACATTTTGCAGGTTTGCCTTATGTTAGAACTTTTAATGCTCAAAAATTACCGCAAGAATTAGGTTTATTTATGGTTTTAGCAACATTAGTAACTGCTATCACCTTATTTATATTCTATCGCTCTTGGATTCCTGTAGTATTTCCAATGTTAACTATTGCTTTGACTGCGGCATGGTCTTTAGGTTTAGTTGCTTTTTTTGGTTATAAAATTACCATTTTAATGGCTTTACTGCCTCCTTTACTTGTTATCATCGGAATACCCAATAGTGTTTATATGATGTCTGATTATCATGAAGAATTTGTGAAATTAGGAAGTAAAGAAGAAGCTTTAAAAGCTATGATAAAAAAATTAGGAATGGTAACTTTAATGATTAACGCGAATACAGCTTTTGGTTTTTTAACTTTGTATTTTACTAGTGTAGTTGTACTTCAACAATTTGGTATAATTGCCTTTTTAGGCACTATGATTACTTATTTTTTAACGATTATTATGCTACCCGGAATTTTTTCGCTACTACCTGAACCCACATATAAAACTACAAAACATTTGGAATCCAAACGTCTTAATCAATTTATTGAAAATATTGCTCAAATCGTTAAAAATCATAAAAAATCTATCTATATTATTTCCATAATTTTGACTTTATTTGGTACAATTGGAATTTTTCGTTTATATGCAGTTTCTTATATGGTGGATGATTTACCTTCTGATTCCTCAATCATGAAAGACCTAAAATTTATGGAACAAAAGTTTAACGGGGTTTTTCCTTATGAAATTATTATTGATACTCAAAAGAAAAATGGTTTAAAAAATTATAATACTCTCAAAAAAATTGAAAAACTTCAATCCGAATTAGAAAAATTACCAGAACTTTCCAACGGAATTAGCATTGTCAATTTATTAAAATTAAGTCGTTACGCATATTTTGCTAATCAACCTGAACAATATACCTTTCCTTCTAAAGATGAATTAGCTTTTATAACAGAGTACACCAGAAACTCTAAAGAAAAATCTCAAAATAGCGTTTTAGATGCTCTAACTGATAGTTTAAACCAAAAAGCAAGGCTTCAATTTTATGTAAAAGATATTGGTTCTCAAAAACTTCCTTCTCTAATCACTCAAACCGATAGCATCATTCAATCCATATTTCCAAAAGATGGGAAAGTTATTTCTGAAATTACAGGAACTACCAAATTATTTCTAAAAGCAAATGAATACTTAGTAGATAATCTTTATTGGAGTTTAGTTGCTACTTTTTTAATTATCGGTTTACAGATGTTTGTATTATTTTGGTCATGGAGAATTATGTGGATTAGCTTGTTGGTCAATCTAATTCCGCTTATAGTAACCGCTGGTTTAATGGGTTACGGAAATATTCCTTTAAAACCTTCAACGGCTCTTATTTATGGGATTGCTTTTGGGATTGCTATTGATAATTCTATCCATTTATTGGCAATGTATTGGAATCGTAGAAAACATGGTGAAAATATTTCTGATGCAATTTATTCAAGTATTAAAAGAACTGGAATGAGTATCGTTTATACATCTTCTATTTTGCTAGCAGGTTTTATTATTTTTACTCCTTCAGCTTTTGGAAGTACTCGTGCTCTGGGCGTTTTAACTTCTATAACCTTATTTATTGCCTTATTTTCAAATCTGATTTTATTACCAGCCTTAGTAGAACAGTTCGACAAACCCTCCTCAAAAGAAGAACTACAAAGTGGGTGGATCAATAATGAAGAAGATGAGGACGAAGGTGTAGTAGAAGAAGCTAAATAAGTCTTTAATATTCATTCCATTTTTTGAGTAAATCTAAACAAGTTTTAAAGTTTTCTGAAATTTTAGCTTCAAGTTTAATTGGCTCTTGAGTTTGAGGATGGGTTAGTTCCAAAGATTTTGCATGTAATAAATAGGCATGATTTAAAGACAATTCTTGTTCAGCATTGGAAGACTTTTTGTATTTCCTCTTAATTTCTGATAAAAATAAGTCTTGGCCCCCGTATTCATAATCTCCAACAATGGGTGATTTAATTAATGCTAAATGCACTCTAATTTGATGAGTACGACCGGTAATCGGTTTACATTCTACTAAAGTATAATTCTTGAAGTTATAAATGGTATCTACAATCGTAGTGGCTTTTTTACCATTTTCAAAATCCACTTTAATTTTTTGGGAATTTAATGTAAAGGGTAAGTCAATAATATGATTTTGGAAATAATGTACACCAGAAACTAAAGCCCAATAAATTTTTTTTACTTGTTTTTTTTGAAATTGTATAGAAATATTTCTGTAAACCTCAGGAGTTTTAGCAAAAACCAAAACCCCAGTAGTCATTTTATCTAATCGATGACAAAGTTGTAAATCATTATGAATATGATGTTTAGCTAATTCTAATAAACCGCTATTAGGGTCTAATCTTTCTGCTAAACTAGAAATTCCTTTGGGCTTGTTAATAACCAATAAAAAATCATCTTCAAAAATAATCCAATCTTTGAATTTATGAGTTTGAAGTTTGATTCTTTTTTTTAAAATTTCATCCATTCTTTATGCTTCCTGATTTTGAATTTTTGACCAACTATCCTTTAAAGCAACCGTTCTATTAATGATGATATTTTTTTGAGAACTATTTTTGTCTATACAAAAATAACCATGTCTTAAAAATTGAAAAGTATCTAATGTTTTAAGGTACTGAACAGCTGGTTCTACTTTTACATTTTTTAAAACCACTAAGGAATTGGGATTTATAAATTCTTTAAAATCCTTACCATCATGAGCATCGGGTTGAGGGTCTGTAAAAAGACGGTCGTATAAGTGAATAGTTGCAGGAATACAATCATTTTCATTTACCCAATGTAAAGTACCTTTGACTTTTAAACCAGAAGTATCATTACCGCTTTTACTTTCTGGAATGTAAGTACATAAAAGTTCTTGGACTTCTCCTTTTTCATTTTTAATGACTTGATTGCATTGAATAATATAAGCATGCTTTAAACGTACCATTCCACCAGGAAATAAACGGAAATATTTTTTGGGAGGATTTTCCATGAAGTCTTCTTTTTCTATGAATAAATTTTTGGAAAAAGAAACTTGGCGATGCCCAGCGTTTGGGTCTTCGGGGTTATTTTCTACGATTAAATTTTCTGTTTGGTTATCAGGATAATTGGTAATCGTAACTTTAATAGGGTCAAAAACAGCCATATAACGATTTGAAGTTTTATTAAGTTCTTCACGAACGCAGTGTTCAAGTAAGGAAATATCAATTAAGTTATCTCTTTTTGCAACTCCAATGGTATGAGCAAAATTTCTTAAAGCGGCAGCAGGGTAACCTCTTCTTCTTACACCAGATAAAGTAGGTAAACGAGGGTCATCCCAACCTTCCACAAATTTTTCATTTACCAATTGTAATAATTTTCTTTTACTCATCACCGTATAAGATAAATTTAAACGTGCAAATTCAATTTGTTGAGAAGGAAAAGCACCCGTATTTTCTATAAACCAATCATATAAAGGACGATGAACTTCAAATTCTAATGTGCATATAGAATGAGTAATGCCTTCTAAAGCATCACATAATCCATGAGCAAAATCATACATAGGATAAATACACCATTGTTTACCGGTTCTATGATGTTCCTCAAATTTAATACGATACATCAAAGGATCACGCATGTGCATATTAGGAGAAGCCATATCAATTTTCGCTCTTAAAACTTTAGAACCCTCTGGAAATTCTCCATTTTTCATGCGTTCAAATAAATCTAAATTTTCTTCTACAGAACGATTTCTGTAAGGACTTTCTTTTCCTGGAGATGTAGGAGTACCTTTTTGTTCTGCAATCTGCTCCGCAGTAGAATCATCTACATAAGCTAAACCTTTTTTGATTAAAATAACCGCATATTCGTATAATTTAGGGAAATGGTCAGAAGCATAGTATAAATTTTCCCATTCATAACCTAACCATTTGACATCTTCCATAATAGAATTTACATATTCTGTATCTTCTGTTGTAGGATTAGTATCATCAAAACGCAAGTTAGTAATTCCCCCGTATTTATCTGCTAAACCAAAATTTAAACAAATAGATTTTGCGTGCCCTAAGTGTAAATAACCATTCGGTTCTGGTGGGAAACGAGTATGAACTTGTTTAGTATATTTTTGATTTTTTATATCTTTAACAACAATCTCTTCAATAAAATTCGAAGGTTCTGGTAAATTCATTTTTTAAATTTAAGTTGCGAAATTAGTGTTTTTTGCTTGTAATTAAAACTTTTTTAACTATTCATTATGTTTTCAATTTCATCAATTTCAATTGCAATTTTAGCCATCAAATCTATATTACCATTTTCGGTAATAAGAATATTGTTTTCTAAACGGATTCCTAAAGATTCTTCAAGGATATAAATACCGGGTTCACAAGTAAATACCATACCAGGCTCAAAGGTTTTGTGCATAAAACCTACATCATGCGTATCTAAACCCAAATAATGAGAAGTTCCGTGCATAAAATATTTTTTATAGGCAGGCCAATCAGGATTTTGATTTTTTACTTCTTCACTTTTTAGAAGCCCAATTTCTAGTAATTGCTCTGTCATTAAATCGCCAACTTTTTTGTGGTAGGAAAAAATATTATCTTTTCCAGGAATTAAAAGTTTTTTTGCTTCTTTCATCACAGAGAGAACTGCATTATAAACTTGCTTTTGACGTTGAGTAAATTTTCCGTTTACAGGAATAGAACGTGTTAAATCAGCCGAATAATTGGCGTATTCTGCACCAAAATCCATCAAAATTAAGTCCCCATTTTTACAAATATCATTATTGAGTACGTAATGTAAAACACAAGCATTTCTACCAGTAGCAATAATGGATCCGTATGCAGGTCCTGTTGCACGATTACGAATAAATTCATGTAGAATTTCTGCTTCGATTTCATTTTCATAAACCCCGGGTTTGATGAACTTCAGTACTCTTAAAAAAGCTTGGTGAGTAATGTCAATAGCTTTTTGCAATAATTCTATTTCATGGGGTGATTTAATTGAACGTAAATAAGCCAAAATAGGAAAAGAACGTTGGATTTTATGAGCAGGAAATTGTTTTTGAATTTGATAAGCCATTTGATGAGCAGGAGTGGGATAAAAAAGCGTATTTCGTGAATGTTCATTGAGGTCTAAATAAATATTTTCGCAAAAACCCACTGCTTGTAAAAGTATCGAAGGGAATTCTTCATAATATCGTATGTTTTTAATTCCTGATGTTTCAAAAGCCTCTTCCTTGGAGTACTTCCAACCCTCCCAAATTTGTATATGTTCATTGGTTTTACGAATAAATAAAATCTCTCTTAAATCTTCTCTTGGACAATCAGGAAATAGCCATAAGATACATTCTTCTTGGTCTATTCCCGTGAGCCAGAAGAAGTTACTATTTTGTGAAAAAGGATAATGAGCATCTGCATTCACTGGAAGCAAATCATTTGAATAAAAAACAGCCAATGAATCTGGTTTTAATTCTTTGATAAAATTTTGTCTATTTTGAATAAAAAGTTGTGAGTCAATTTTTGTGTATTTCATTTAATTTAAAAAAATGCAAAAATAGTTAGAAATAATGATTAAATTCAAAAAAATTATTATAAAATAATTTAAAAATGAAATTGAACGAATTTATCAAAATTTAGTAACAAATATAATAAATAAAATCATTATTATGCAACCAGCAGGAGCTTGTTCTAATAGAGTTTACATAATTGTAAACCGAAGCACATTAACAAGATTCTCTTGTTAATCTCAATAAAAAAGAGAGCAGTAATTTAATAAATTCTGCTCTCCATACACAACTAAACGCTGTTTAAAATTACTATACTCTTACTTGCTCATTTTATTAATGACATTAAACCTAAAAAGTAACCGAATAATTCACTTTTTTTAATAATTTATTTATTTTCTCTTATTAACCATTTAATGATAAGTCAATACAATAAAAGAATTAAAAATAAAAATTTATTTGAGAAATATAGTCTTAAAACTATCTTTAATGCTATGTAAAACGTAAAGTTGTTATTTTAAAACTCATAGTTGCAACTATTTATCACTAAATACCGTACATTTGCATGTAAAACTTTTGATAACAACTATGAATTTAAATAAAAACATTGGAGAAAATTTAAGAAAATTAAGACAAACAAAAGGTTTAAGTCAAGAATATATAGCATTCCAATTAGAAATTTCTGCGAATGCTTATGGTAAAATGGAAAGAAACCAGACAGATATTTCTTTAAGTAAGTTATTACGAATTTTAGAAGTTTTAGAAATTAAACCCTCTGAATTTTTTAAGATGATAGAGAATAAAAATAATTTTAATTCTTCAAAAAATATTTTAACAGATGAATTAATACAATTTAATGGCTCTTTTGAAAAAAGTTTCGAATCCCT
>CALLMJ010000065.1 GCA_938006875.1 uncultured Bacteroidia bacterium | reverse complement strand
TAAAGGTAAATCATTGGTTAAAGGTAAAGTTACATAAAATGTTGTTTTACCGGGTTGCGTATCTACATGAACTAAACCATTATGTTTTTTAATAATTTTCATGGTAATATCTAAACCCATACCGGTTCCTTCACCTTGTGGTTTAGTAGTAAAGAAAGGTTCAAAAATTTTAGGAAGTATATGTTCAGGGATACCAGGACCACTATCAGTAATAGCTACTTGAACACCTTTTTCTACTAATTTTACTTCTACGTGCATACTACCGGAGTAATTCATTGCTTGAAGACCGTTATGAATAATATTCGTCCAAACTTGACCAATTTCATCGGGATAAGCAGGTACTTTAGGAACTTCTTCAAAATGAGTGGTTACCTCCACGCCGTATTTCATTTGGTTATGATATAAGGTTAAAATAGTATCTACGCTTTCTCTTATATCTACCATTACAGCTTTTTCATCTTGCTTTTGGTAAGCATGATTTTTTAAAGCAAATACAATCTTTTTAGTTTTAGCTGCCGCAATAGAAATATTATCTAGGTTTACTTTTAATTGACCAATTTGATAAACAACATTTAAAATATCTTGAGATTGAGGAGTTAAAAATAATGGAATATAGGGTTCAATGTCTTCATAAATACCAATTTCAATGAGTCTTCTTCCGATGTCATCAGCCTCTTGAACACCTTTTTCTTCTAATTGTTGAATAATGATTTTTCTTTTTGCTCGTTCTTCTTTTGATGTCAGATTTTTTTGAGCATTTAAAGCCTTTTCTGTTAATTGATTAAAAATAGTAACGAGTTGAGAATCTAATTTTTGTAATAATTCAGGATAAGATTTTATAACCAAAGGAAGTACATCAGACATATTTTCTGAAGAGGCTTTTACTGCCCCAATAGGAGTATTAATTTCATGAGCAATACCTGCAACCAATTGCCCTAAAGAAGCCATTTTCTCCGATTGAACTAATTGTGCTTGAGTATTTTTTAAATTATTTAAAGCATTTTCTAGTTCTTGGGTACGTTCTTTCACTAAATTTTCTAGATTTTCGTTTAGTTTTTTAAGGTTATCTTCGCTTAATTTGAGTTCATCTGCAGTTTTTTTGAGTTCATCTTGAGTGGCTTCTAACTCTTCCATGTTTTGAAGTAGTTCTTCTTCTTGTGCTTTAAGGGCTTCATTTGCTTGTTGCATTTCTAACATTAAGTTTTTAATTTTTTCTTCTGCTTCCACTTGATGGGTTATATTATTAAAAAACTCTAAAACTTTAATGGGTTTATCATTTAAATTTAAAATAGGATAAAAAGTAGTATTAACCCATATAAAACCATTTTCTCCTTTTTTTCTTTTCATTTTAGCGGTATAAGCTCTACCAAAACGAATTTCATTCCAAATTTTGTTAAATAATTCTTCTTTTTCTTCATGGTCATCAAAACAGAATGAATCCATAACATGGCTAACTTGTTCATTGGCTTGTAACTGTAAATTAGCGATATAATTCATTTTTAGGATATTCCCTTTTAAATCGTATTGAATAGAAGCTGTTGATTTATTAATAGCAGAAATTTGACCTTCATAATCCAAGGCTTGAAGTTTATCTTCAGTTATGTTATTAGCTAACATAATCACTTTATAAGGCACACCCTCAGAGTTTTTTACGGGTGTATAAGTAGCAAAATGCCAAATTTCATTTCCGTTTTTACCGTAAGTGATATATTCACCAGATTGAGGAATACCTTCATTTAATGCTTTCCAAAAGTTTTCCCAATAATTAAAATTACTATTATCTTTGTTGTAAACCAATATTTTATGATGTTTGGAAATAAGTTCATCTTCTGAATAACCTACTGTTTCTAAAAATGCTTTATTCAAACGAGTAATATGACCATGCATATTAAATTCCACCATCTCTAAAGTAGAATCCAAAGCATGCAGTTGGCCAGTCATCTCAATATCTTTTTTGGTCATTTCTAATTGAGCTTCTTCTAAAGCTTGAATGGTTTTAATCATTTCTTTTTCTTGGGCTTCAAGACGTTCATTTTTATCTTGGGCTTCGGAAAGTAATTTCTGTATATTCTCTCTATTTTTGATTACTAACAAAGTAAAACCTGTAGTTTCAGCGACTTTTTTTACAAAATGAATTTCATTTTCAGATAAAGGTTTTAAGGAAGCGATTTCAAAAACACCTTGTATTTGATTTTCAGCGATTAAAGGAACTATCAAAACACAAGAAGGATTAGTTTCCCCTAAAACACTTCCAATTTTTAAAAAACCATCAGGCAAATCGGTTAAATAAATAGTTTCTTTATTCTTTACGGCTTGCCCTGTAATTCCATCACCAGCTTCAAAAGCTCTTTTTAACATAGTTTTTACATCGTAAGCATAGCTACTAATTAATTTTAATTTTACATTTTTATCATTATCATCAGTAATATACAAAGCAGCCACATCTGCGTGAATAAATTTCACCAAATGATACAACAAATTATCGCCCCATCTTTCAATATTATTATAAGCATTAGAAGAAATGATTTCAGTAAATTTTAGAATCCCTTCATCAATTCTTTGTTTATTTTTAAGTTCTTCTGCTAATTGGTTGGATTTTTGAGCTTCAATTTCTATTTGTTTTACTCTATCCTCAATTTTTTTTTCTAAATCTTCGTTAATATTTTGAATGGTTTGTTGCTGAAGATTAATTTCTTGAAGCATTGTACCAATGGATTGGTATAATTTACTAATTTCATCAGAACCTTTTCGCTCAACTTTAATAGAATAATCTTTGTTTTCTGAAATTTGTTTTGCAATTTCTGATAGTTCATTAATGGGTTTTATTACAGTTTGATTTAAAAAATAAAGAATAGGTAAACTAATAACAATAAGAAGAATAATTACTATTATTACAATTTTTAAAAAATTTTTTTTTAGATTTATCAAGTCTTTTAAAGACATTCTCACCATTACATCAATTTTTTGATTTTGAACGTTAATAGTTTCTTTAAAAATAGCGTAATCATCAATAATTAATCGAGTTTGATTTTGAGAAGGGTTAAAATTATATTTGGGTTCAGTTTTATTATAAAATGCTACTTCAAAATCATTTCTAAAAACAGAAATATCTAAAATTTCTTCATAAATACTAAAAGATTGAAGAATAGGATAAACTTTTGGGTCTTTTTCCATTTGATAAGCAGTATTAATTTTACTGCTTAAAATTGATACTAATTTTTGATGATCACGAACAGATTTTTGTAAAATATTTTCATTAAAAAATTGATACTGAGAATAAAAAATTACAAAACCAATAGTTAGGATACTGAATAAAGTAAGCAAAATAATTTTTTTTCTCAAGGTGAGATGATTGAAATTTATCATTTCTTAAAAATTTGAATACAAAATTGCATTTTCTAACGCAGAACTGCAAAAAGTTTTTTTATATTTTTAAGGAAAAATTTATTTTTCAGTAAATTTTGAAAATTTCAAAAAAATTTGATTTTTAAATAATTACCTATTATTTTTGTACCGTCAAATTAAAAAAATCATACCGTTATGAAAAATCCATTTTTAAATTCAACAGAGTTGTTTAACAAAAGTTTTCAACAACAAACTGAATTAGGTACAAAGCTTATGTCCTCAATGATTGAGAACATGAATGAACAATTGCAATTAACGATGGATACTAATCGTAAAATTGCTGAATTAATGACCAATCAAATGAACGCTACAACAAAAGCAAATTTGAACATGTGGAATGAACTTTCTAATGTTTTTAATAAACAAGTAGAAGTTATTACAGATAACGTAAACACTGTTCAAAAAGAAGCTGAAAAAGTTGTAAAATCAGCGAAATAATTATTTTCTACAAACAAAACTAAACCCTTTTAGAATTATTTTACAGCCCAATTTTTGTTGGGCTATTTTATTTGAATGATTTATTTCGTAAATCATTAGGTATTTACATTTTTTATTTTAGTTTTGCAAAATGGCAAAATCTAAGAATCTCTATATTTGCAATGAATGTGGTGCAGAGCATAGCAAATGGATAGGTAAATGTACTGCTTGCGGTGCTTGGAATTCTATTCATGAAGTCCCTTCTTCTCAAATCAAATCTACTATTATTTCTACTTTTTTAGATTTACCTCAGAAAATTTCTGATATTCAATTTTTACAAGAAGATAGAATTTTATTACCAGACGATGAATTCAACAGAGTTTTAGGAGGTGGTTTAGTAAAAGGTGCATTGGTTTTATTGGGAGGTGAACCCGGAATTGGAAAATCTACTTTGGCCCTGCAATTAGCATTAAATTTTCAAGATGACATAAAGGTTTTATATGTTTCTGGTGAAGAATCTGAAAAACAAATTAAATTTAGAGCCGAAAGATTAAACAATTCTAATTCCAATGTTTATATTTACTCTGAAACCATTTTAGAAAATATACTTAGAGTATCAGAAAATATGTTACCGGAGGTAATTGTTATAGATTCTATTCAAACCATTTATTATTCAGAAATGGAATCAGCACTGGGAAGCGTAGCGCAAGTACGTGAATGCACACAAAAAATCATGAAATTCGCTAAACAAAAAGAAATCCCTGTTATCATCATTGGGCATGTAACCAAAGAAGGATTTTTAGCAGGACCCAAAACATTAGAACACATGGTTGATACTGTAATTTCTTTTGAAGGAGATAGACATTTGAACTACAGAATGTTACGTTGTTTAAAAAATCGTTTTGGTTCTACTTTAGAATTAGGAATTTACGAAATGACTTCCCATGGTTTAGTTTCTGTTCCTAATCCTTCTGAATTATTTCTCAATCAGAGTGATGAAAATTTAAGTGGTGTGGCTATTGGTACTTCCTTAGAAGGAAACCGAGTATTGTTATTAGAATGCCAAGCTTTGGTAACTGATGCAACTTTTGGAAATCCTCAAAGAGCGGTTACAGGATTAGATCCTAAACGTATGAACTTAATTTTAGCAGTTTTAGAAAAAAAAGCACGTTTAAAACTAGGCATTAAAGATGTTTTTTTGAATGTTACAGGTGGGCTTAAAGTGGAAGACCCTGCATTGGACCTGGCTTTCGCTATAGCTATTGCGTCTTCCTATTTTGAAAATCCCATCAATAGAAAAGTAGCATTCATTGGTGAAATTGGTTTAACTGGTGAAATCCGTTCTGTTACTCGTTTAGAACAACGTATTAATGAAGCAGAAAAACTCGGTTTTGAAAAAATTATTCTTTCTAGATACGCACAAAAAGAAGATTGGTTGAATTGCACTGAATTAGAGTTAATTTTCTTCGATAAATTAGACGATATTATTCGGTATTATTTTTAATTTTTTCTCTCAAAATTGTACTTTTACCCTTTGATTACGTATTCCCCTTTTTTTATTACCTGCTTAGTTCCTTGACGACTGCTGTAAACCGTTGGATATAAGATAAATAAAACGGTATTTGTCATAGCGGTGGAGTAAATTGGGCTATTTTCTATTTCATATTTAGCAGCAATAAAATTAGGGTATTCTGAATTCCTAAAACGATTGCTTGATAAATACTCCTCAACTTTAATATTTTCAGCATTAAATTCTGATAAAGCCATACGTCCAATTAGCATATCGTCAATATCTATACCTTCCAAACGAAGGGTATTGGTAAGCTTTTCATAAGCACTTACTAAATTTTCATTATAAGAAGCAATAAACCCTAATTGAACTATTTTGGCTATAGCTGTAATATTACAATCATCTAATGTTTTGGAAATATGCAATAAAGGAAGTTGAGAATCAATAAGTTCCTTTAAGGATTGGTTAGAAGTTTTTCGTTTAAGTTCTTCTAAGGATTCAATAATTTTAATTTTATTTTCATCGTATTGGTGAGTGAGTTTCGACGTGATTACACTATTGATAATCGCAGTAGTTTTTAAAGAACTTTCCGTATTCTTGATTTTTTCTTGAAGACTATTTAAAGACAAATCAAAATATTCTCTGGTAATAAAATTATCTAAATGACTTTTAAAAGCTTCAAACTGAACCAAATCTAATTTGGCTTTATCTATCAGTTTAATTTCATTTTCAACATTTCCTAATCTTTTATCAGCTTCCATAAGTAGCATGGTCGTGCTTCTCTCTACGGATTCAAAACGTTTTTCTACCTCTTCTTTATAATTTGTTAAACGTGAATCACTCATTTGGCTGTTTAATAATATTTTTTCTAAACCCTCAATTTCACGGTCATGTTCTTTAAAATTTGCTCTCATTTCTTGCGATAATTTTTTGACAGCATTATTTAAACTAAACCACATAACAATAATCATTAAAAAGATTAAAGCAATGGCTGCATATATCAGAGACAAGTCTGTTGATTTATAGATAGGCTCATCATAAATTTTTATCTTACTACGATTTGAGGGTTTCTCTGATTCCTCTGTATTATCATTATTAGCAATTGTTTGTTGTGAATTTTCTTCTGTATTATCTTCTTGATTTTTAGTTTTAATATCTGATTCAGTTTGATTATCTTTTACAATCTTTTCTTTTTCTTTTTGAGTTTCATTAGTATTATTAGAATTTGTGTTTTCTTTTTTAGATTTGGATTTATTAGCAGAAAAACCCATTTCATTTCCTAATTTTTCTAATTCTGAAAGTAAATTTTTGGCAATCTTTTGAGTGTTTTTGGGTCTTGGAGTATTGTATTTTTGAGTTTCTTGTATTAAATCTTCTGTTAAAGCTTCAACATCTTCCAAGGTTGTTTTATCTTTTTTTTGAATAAGAACGGTTATACCTTGATCTAAAATACCTATTTTTCCTGCTAATCTTTTAGCACCAAAATTTTTAGGATCAGCTTTGGCGTAATAATCATAGTCTTGGTCTAATTCTTTCTGAATAGATTTCAGTGCATCAAAATTTTGAGCATTTAAAGATAAAAAAAATAAAAATATTAAGGGATAGAAGAATAAAATTAGTTTTTTCATAATCGCTTAAAATTGGTTTAAGTTTAAAAGCACTAATGAACAAGCATTTTCATAAGGAATGTTATTTTCCTCTAAAATTTGTTGAAGTTCTGGGTTTTCTGCGCCTGGATTAAATATTACTTTGTTAGGTTTAATTTGAGTAATAATTTTGTAATAATTTTTTTGGTTTTGGGGTGATAAATAAAGGGTGATAGTATCAACATTTGGATTATCTTCTAGATGAGTTTGAATAATTACATCATCAATAAAGCCGTTATTTTTACCTACTGCAAGAATTTCAAAACCTTTTTTTTGAAGTAATTGAACAGCTTTATTACTATAAGAATTGGGATTTTCAGAAGCTCCGAGCACTGCTACTAATCTTTTCATTTGAATAGCAAAACTAATTTTTTTATAATTTATAATTACTTATTGATTTGGTTTTTGATTTAAATAATTGATTAGTAAATATTTAATGAATAAAAATCTATCAACACAAAAAAAATACTTTGAAAAGAATTGTGAATAAAAAAACGGTTACATTTCTGTAACCGTTTTTAAAACTAAAAAGAAAATTACTTTTTCTCTTCTTTTTTCTCTTCAGTTTTACCTTCTTCAGCTTTAGGCTGTTCTTCAGATTTAGACTGTTCTTCAGCTTTTTGATCTTGTTGAGCTGGCTGTTCTTGAGCTGGTTGCTCAGTTTTGTTTTCAGCAGGTTTGTTACAAGCTGTAACTGTTAATAAACCTGCAATCATTAATAAACCAAATAATTTTTTCATTGTTGTGTGTTGATTAAAGTTGTTTAAAAAACTGCTACAAAAATAATAGGTATTTCAATACGTAGTTACAAAAATTTTTTAAAAAAATGTTAAACTTTTATGGAATATATTCAATTGCACCAATATCAGGGACTTGCAATCTTGGCTTGCCGTAAAAATCTATATTTACAGAACCATTAATTCTACCTTTATCAATACAAGGGCTTCCATCCATTAGCCCAAAATCTCTTTCTAAACGATTTTTAAATTTTGGTTCTTGATTTAATATATTATCACTTCCAGGAACAGAGACGTCTGTTTTATTTTTCAATAAACAATTTTCAAACTTAATATCTGCTTGGTTACCTTTAAAATCTGATTTCCATTCTTGTTCCTCTGAACCATAGACGATACAGCTATAAAAATTGGCTTTTAATGGATATAAAATCCTAACACCTTGTCCATTATCCTCATATTCTAAATAATCTGAAATACTCAAAACGGGTTCACTTCTTCGTATTTCTCCTGAGTAATTTACCATTGTACAATGTTCAAATTCATAATTTCCACCAAAATATAATCCTACATTACTTTGACCACAATTATAAACTAAGGTATTAATAGCCCTAATTGATGGTATATTACTTTGATTATGAGCTCCTAAACCTAATATACCAAAATTAGAAAAATTTCTTATTTCCGTTTGTTCAATTGATAGTTTGGGATTATTATTTAAAGCCATAGAATCTACACGGATTCCTATATGACCATTTTTTAATAACGCATATTGAATTTTAGAGTTTTTACTTTTTTGTAAAAAATGTAAACCAAACCATTGTCCAGAACCTTCTGTATAATTCTTGTCTAATCTCCATGTATCAAAAAGAACAATATTGTTTGGATTTCCTTCAACCAGCAAAGTTCCATCTATTAAAATTTGGGAGATGGGAATGGCATTTTGATTTTTTATAGAAGAAAATCGTATTTCTGCACCAGCTTGAATGGTTAAAGTGCAATTTTCTGGTACATAGGCTAAGCCATCAATAATATGTGGTTTATCATTGGCTAAAAAAGTATTACAATTAAAAACATAAACACTATCTACGCCACGATAAAAGTAAGCATCGCGTACAAATGCCTGTAAAACTACTTGACTTTTTTCATTATCTAATTCAAATTCAATAAAATCCTGTACAATTTTTTCTTTTTCTGTTGACTTTAAGCTTATAAAAATATAAATAGAATCTTTGGGTTCTAAAATTACATTTTGTTGAGAATTTCCTTTTATTCCGTCAATCACTAATTCAAACTCGGAATTTTCTCCACCTTTTAATTGAATTTTCTTAATTTTCAAAGCATAATTCATTTTGTTATAAACAAACAAACGATATGAAGGGGAAGGAAAAGTAGTAAATATAGTGTCAATTTTAACCGTATCGGTACTAAATCCTAACTCCCCAGAAGTTTTAGTAATAAATTCTTTTTTACATGCGGATAAAGTAGCAAGCACAAAAAATATAATGATGGGCAAATATTTCATTACTCTTCTTCTTGATTTTTTAATTTTTTTAACATTTGAAACGATTTCCAAATCCTAAATATTGCGTATAAAATACAAAAAATCCCAAGAATATTCGGTGAAATCATGTTATTTTTCATATTATCAGGCGGATTGATTAACATTAAACCACCCAAAAATAAAATAAATATACTTAAAACTAATCCTGTTATGATGACAATTTTACCCATAAACTAAAACACAAAATTAAATAGAAATTACTAACAGCCGTTAGCTTTTCGGATTGTTTTGAGTTAAAATATCTAATTCATAAGCATTTTCTAAAATTTTTCTTTCTATACTCATTCAAAAACGATTTTTTTAAAATACCCAAAAACTCTTTAAATTCGCATTTTATATTTATGGCAAACCCAACAAAATGGAAATCGCAGTTTGATACCTTGGAAATTTTAAGACAAGATATTATAAAAATTACTGAAGGTATCGATAATGAAATACTTAAAAAAAAACCTTCTGATAATGAATGGTCTGTGATAGAAATTTGTAATCATTTAATGGTGATTGAACAATTATCTATTGGATATATTCGTAATAAAATTGAAAAAGCTGAACAAGCAAAACCTGTAAATTTTAAAAGCAAATTAAAAGGTTTTATTATGAAAATTGCATTAAGTTTACCCTTAAAATTTAAAGCTCCAAAAACCGTAAGCCAAGTTCCTGCTCCAAAAACATTTTCGGATTTAATTATGATTTGGGATATGACCCGTAAAGAACTTTGGAAGGTGATTGAAAAAGTTCCGGAAGGCTCTTATAATAAGGCATTTTTTAAACATCCCTATTCAGGTTATATGACCATTGAAGATATGTTAGATTTTTTTATTTCCCACCAAAAACATCATATCAAACAAATCAAAAAAACTTTAAATAAAGTAAAATCATAAAATATGCTTCGTTTTTTTAGCGTAATTTTATTTATTATTTTTATTTTTCATAATCTTCTTCTAGCTCAAACTTATCAAGATTATTTAATCAGAGGTAAAGAATTATATGAGGCAGATAGTTTAAAAAAATCTTATGAATTTTTTTCTAAAGCTATTCAATCGGAGCCAAATCGTTCAGAAGCATGGGCTTTAAGAAGTAGTGTAAATTTTTTATTAAAAGATTATAAAAATGCATTGTTAGATGCAGACAAAGCTTTAAAAATTGACCCGCTTTCTTCTATTGCTTATTTTTCAAAAGGTAATGTATTTTTAGCGACTAAAAGTTTTTCTAAAGCCTTAGACCATTATGCCACTGTGATTGATTTAGATTCAACCTTTGTTGATGCTTATTTTAATCTTGCTTGGACTTATCAACTTTTAGAAATGTATGATTCTGCTTTACATTTTATTGATATCTGCTTAAAATTTGAACCTAAATATGAAGAAGCATGGATTTTAAAAGGTACCATTTATCATGATATGGAGGAATATGAAAAAGCAGTTCAGCAGTACGATGAAGTTTTATCTATGAATCCTCTAAATGTGGAAGCCTACTACGAAAAAGCTATTTCCTTAACTCATTTACAAAAATTCATAGATGCTTTAGAGAATTACAATAAAACCATAGCATTAAAACCTGATAATCCTGAAATTTATGACCAAAGAGGAACTGTTCATACTCAATTACAAAATTGGCAAGCCGCTTATGAAGACTTTTCAAAAGCTATTCAATTAAATTCCAATTATTACCTTGCTTATACTAATAGAGCTTATGTTCTCTTGAAAATGAATAGGCTTCAAGAAGGAATAAAAGATTGCCAAAAAGCCCTAATTTTAAATCCTAATGATGGTATGACTTTTAACACGCGTGGTGTCATTTATTATGAAATGGGTAAAATGAAAGAAGCATGCAACGACTGGAAAAAAGCTATAAGTCTAAAAGAAAATATTTATGCCCCAAAAAATTACCAAAATTATTGTAAATAAGTCATTTTTTTAAATGTTTTTTAAAAAATCTTCAATAAACTTTTGTAGTGGTTTGGGAAAAGGTTTTTTTAAAATTTCTTTTTTATGAACCCATTCAAATTGGTCATTTTTTGTATTTTCTGTTTTTAAAATTTTAATATACAAATCTTTATGAGTAAGTACATGTTTAACTTCATGAATTACTTGATGAGTATTTTCATACCATGAATCAGGTTCTAACTTTTCAAAAGGAAATGTATATAATCCCTTCCAATAATTTTGACTTTTTTTTGAAATAGCAATTTTATGATGATTTTCTATCCAATAAAAAACCAAAAAATCCTTTGTTCTTTTTAATTCTTTAAGTTTAGATGGTCTTAAACTTTGAGTTTTATGTTGATTGGCTAAACATACTTTTTGTACAGGACATAAACTACATAAAGGGTTTTGAGGTTTACAAATCAAATTTCCTAAATCCATTAAAGCATAATTAAAATTTTTCGAAGGAGCATTTTGAAGTAACTCATCTGCGAGAATTTGAATAATTTTTTGATTTTTAGAGATGTTAATTGGTAAATCTATATCTAGGACTCTTGTAATGACTCGAAACCCGTTGCCATCTAAAGAAACAGTTGGTTGCCCGAAAGCAAATGAAGCAATTGCTCTTGAAGTATAAGACCCTATTCCAGGTAATTTTTGTAATTCTTGATAAGTTTTTGGGAAATTTCCATTATAATTTTGGGTTATAATTTTTGCTGTTTGATGTAAATTTCTTACTCTTGAGTAATAACCTAAGCCTTCCCAAGCCTTAAAAACTTCATCTTCGCTTGCTTCTGCTAAATCTTGAATGGTTTTCCATTGTTGAATAAATTTTTGATAATACCCATAAACTTGTTGAGTACGAGTTTGTTGAAGCATAATTTCTGATAACCAAATTTTATATGGGTCCTGAATGTCTCTCCATGGTAGTTCTCTTTTATTTTGATTATACCATTCCAACAATAATTCCGAAAAACTCATTTCTAGTCAATTTCAATAACCAAGCCATCATAAGCCAAAGAAATATGCGGAGGCAAAGTAGCTTCTACTTCATCATGTAACCCTAAGTTATGACTTATATGCGTAAAATAAGTTTTTTTAGGTTTTAAATGTTCAACGATTTGCATTGCTTCTTCTACATTAAAATGAGAATAATGCTTTTCATAACGCAAGGCATTGATTATTAACAAATCTAAATTTTTTAATAAATTTAATGAACTGTCTGGGATATAACTAGCATCGGTTATGTAAGCAAAATTAGCAATTCTAAACCCATAAACAGGTAGTTTATAATGCAAAACAGGAATTGGGATAATTTCAATATCATCAAAAATAAATGGTTGTTCATTAATCAAATGTAAATTTATTTGAGGAATACCGGGATAATCTGTACCATCAAAAACATAAGGAAACTCATTTTTTACTTGTTGGCAAGTTAGAGCATCTGCAAATATTTCCATAGGTTTTTTTTGTTTAAAATTAAAAGCTCTTACATCATCTAAACCAGCAATATGGTCTTTATGAAGATGGGTCAGCAGAATTACATCTAATTTTTTGATTTGGTTTGCTAACATTTGTTGGCGAAAATCTGGACCCGCATCAATACAAATAGATTTCCCTTTATATTCAAAATATGCAGAAGTTCTTAAACGTTTATCTTTTGAATTTTGAGACAAACAAACTTTGCACTCGCATGTAATTACAGGTACACCTTGTGAAGTTCCGCTTCCTAATATAATAACTTTCAAAACTTTAATTTTTGTTGTCTTAATTGAAAAAATAATTTTTGTTCATCAGTTGATAAAATTTCTATTGAAATAGGTAAAGCTTCAAGAGCCTCGATTAAAGTATTAATTTTTCCTTCTAATGGAAAAAATTTGTTTACTACTACAATATATTCGTGTTCTAAAACACAATAACCCCCTTTAAAATTCCCTTTTTCATAACGAACTTTAAAACCTGATTTTTCTATGATATTTTCAATTTTATCTAATAAACTTTGAGTAGGTTTCATAAATATTTCAACATTTTTTTATGAGGTCCAATCATAGGTACTTCAAACATTTCGGATATAAATTGATAATTCATTTTTTCATAAAAAGGGAATGCTTTTTCTCTTGCATTACACCAAACATAATTCACGTTTCTTTTTTTGAGTTCTTCTTCACCAAAAATTAAAATTTGTTTTCCTATTCCTTTTTTTTGAACATGATTTTTAACTGCCATACCTCTTAATTGGTACCCTAAACCTTTATATTCCGTTAAAGCTACTGGATGAAAAGAAGCAATTCCTATAACTTGTTGATTTTCTAAAAAAGCAACATGAAAAGTTTCGGGCAAAGGGTCTTCTGAATGATGAGCAGTAGGTTCTAATTTACCATTTCTTAAAACTTCAATTCTTATAGGCAAAACTTCTTCTAATGTAGCAAAACGAATCATGTCAAATGAATTAAATGTTGATTATTTTTAACCAATTCCACTAATTGATTTTCAGCATCATCAATAGATAAATTTAAGGTTTTAGCACCAGCAGCATTATGATGACCTCCACCTCCAAAATGTTTAGCAAAGTAAATTGCAGGTACTTCTCCCAATGAACGAAAGCTAAATTTTGTTAAATCTTCCTTTTCTGTTAAATAACACGCTAAATCTATTCCTCTTATACTTAATGCATAATTCACAATACCTTCTGAATCACCCTCTTTTAATTGATATTTTTGTTCATCGGAAAGAGTTTGTTTAAAATACGCAAACTTTAAATCTTTATAAACCACTAATCTATCTTTCAACATGTGCCCCAAAAATCTTAGCCTTTCTTCTGAAGTGTTATTGAAAAGTAGATTATGAATTTTCATAGGTTCAATATTTTTTTGTAAAAGTTTACCAGCAATTTCATGAACTCTTTCAGATAAAGCATATTTAAAGCAACCTGTATCGGTAACAATACCTGTATATAAACATTTTGCACAATCTAGGTCAATAAAGTCTAATAATTCAAAAGTTTCAATAAAACGATAAACCATTTCACAAGTAGAAGAGGCATTGTTATCATGAAAAATCATTTCTGCAAAAGGCTCTGGAGTTTCATGATGGTCTATCATAAGAATAGGAATTCCACTTTCTAAAATTTGTTGTGATATACCCTCAGCGCGGCTTATGGCATTAAAATCCAAGCAAGCAATAAGTTGTGTACCTAAAAAAAACTTTTGTAAAGTATTAGTATCTAGTTGATTAGCTATGTAAACTTTTTCAATTTCTGGCATCCAATCAAGATAATAAGGGTATTCATCTGGAGATAAAATAAAAGGTTGATGCCCTAGTATTTTTAAAAAATGGTAAAATCCTAATGCAGAACCCATTGCATCTCCGTCGGGTCCTACATGAGGAACTATCATAATTTTTTGATTTTTTTCTTTAAAAAAGGATTGAAGTTTGTTGATATTTTTGGCTGTGAACATTTCTGTAATAGAGTGCAAAACTAAAAAAAATTCGTTTTTATTCAGGGATTAATTCAAAATGAATATAAAAATTGTAATCATTAGGATAAAGTCAATTACTTTCTCAATTCTATATTAGGATTCCAAAAATGTTTTTCAAAATCTTGTATTTGGTGATTAATAACAACCAAACCTTCTTTCTCTAATGCTTCTTGCATAAAAGTAGGAGTAGGAAAATGATGTTTCCCCGTTAATAATCCCTTATGATTAACTACACGATGTGCAGGTATATCTACATTTTTAGGACAGCCATTTAAAATATAACCTACCATTCTAGCACCTCCTTTAGAACCCAAAAACTCAGCGATTGCACCATAAGTAGTAACTTTTCCCTTAGGAATCATTTTTACAACTTCATAAACCCAAAATGCTTTATCATTCATCAAAACGCAAAATTAAAAAAGTTTAAGGTATTTTATTTAGTATCCATTTTAATTTTGATTTAAACAGCATCTTTTGGAATTAATAAATTGTCCATTAGTTTTGCTATTCTTTCAATACAAATGTAAGCAGAAATATTGATATGAAAAAAAGCATACCACATTATCTATAGGTCTGATTTTATCATAAATTTTTGATAAGGATTTTTGTTATCAAAAATTATTTTTTTTACTTTTTTTGAAACATTGGAATAACTTTTGCGAAAAAACAAAATACTAATCAAAACTAATGAATAAGTTATTTTTTTTGTTGATTTGTCATATATCCTTATTTGTTTACGGACAAAAAGCCATTGTCAGCTATTATGTAGGAAGTGGATTTAGAGGTTTTAAAAATGGAGTAGGAAAAGAAGCCTTACTCAATGAACCCAATGGTTTAGCAGTCGACGCACAAGGAAATTTATATATTGCTGACCAAGGAAATAATTGTATTCGTAAAGTAACTCCTGATGGTGTAGTTTCGGTTTATGCAGGAAGTAGAACTTCTGGTTTTAAAGATGGTCCTGCTAATGAAGCTCGTTTTAATGGACCTTGCGGTATGACCGTTGACCCAAAAGGAAACTTATACGTTTGTGATTATTTTAATCATTGTATTCGCAAAATCACTCCTAACGGGCAAGTTTCTACTTACGCCGGTTTAGGATTAGAAGGCTACAAAGATGGTAAAGCTGACCAAGCCATGTTTAAAGAACCCATAGCGATTGCTTCCGACAAACAAGGTAACTTATATGTAGGAGATTTTGGTAACCATGCTATCAGAAAAATTACTACTGATGGTCAAGTTAGCACTTTTGTAGGTGGAAAAAAAGGATTTAAAGACGGTACAGGAGAGTACGCACAAATCGCAGGTCCTGCCAGTATTTCTATGGATAAAGATGGTAATATGTTCATTATTGATGTTTATAACAGTGCCATTAGAAAAATTACACCTTCTGGTTATACTACCACCGTTTTATCCAAAGATTTAAAAGGGTTTGTTGATAGTACCATTGTGATTGGTCAATTATCTTTTCAATCTAGCGGATTAAGCTCAGGAAATGGAGGAGGAATTTTAGTAGATAACGATGGCGATTTGTACATTGCTGATGGACCCGGTAACGTAGTTTTATACGTAAACATGAGTACCAAAGTAGTTAAAGTATTAGCAGGGAATGGTAATCCCGGTTTAATTGATGGCGAAGGCTTCAAAGCTCGTTTTAACCAACCCATTGAACTTGCAAAAGACCCAAGAGGCTATATCTACGTTTGTGACTTTAACAACCATGCTATTAGAAAAATAGAAATTATCAAAGAAAAACCTAAAGAAAAACAGTTCTATTTAGCCGGTATGGTTACCGATATTTCCAATAATAAAGGAATTCAAGCTGATTTAGAAATCAAAGACTTAACTACTCAAAAAAACGTTAAATGGAATACCAATTTTGAGGGTCGTTATAAAAACCCTATTCAACCCGGTATCTACAAAGTTTATGTTTATAAAGAAGGCTATTTACCTTTTGAAAAAGAAATAAAAATTGATAAAGACGGAGAAGAAGTAGTTATATTTAATGCCGAACTTACTAAAATTTCCGTTGGAGCAAAAGCCGTTCTGGGTAATATTAACTTCAAACCTTCCAGCGCTGAATTTGATGAATCCGCAAAAACATTATTAGACAAAGTCGCTGAATTTTTGATTAAACATCCCAATATTAAAGTTCAAGTTAATGGGCATACCGATAAAGGACAAGACCAAGAGTACAACATACGTTTATCTACTCAAAGAGCCATGGCAATCGTTAACTATTTAAAAGCCAAAGGAGTAAACGGAAATCAATTAAGTTTTAAAGGATTTGGCAACGCAAAGCCTATCGCCGATAACAATACAGTAGAAGGAAGAGCATTAAATCGTAGAATAGAATTCGAAATTATAGGACAATGAAAAATAACCCATTAAATTTAAAAGAATTATTAGGGCGAACCCTTCACTACGCTCACGTCGGGATAGTTGAGTTTACACTGAGCTTGCCGAAATTTGCACTGAACAAACCGAAGTGGGTTTCACTTCCTTTCAGCATTTCGGTGAACTCAATCTATCACAATCCTTTGTTTGCTCATGCTTCGCAATCAAAAGCAGGAACAAGGCCTTCGCATCTTTCACGCTTATTCAAAAACCTTGTTTTTGTATTTTTATTCCTTTCATTCTCCCTCGTAAAGTCCCAAATGCCCCCTTTAAACCAAAAAATCCTTAATTTTGTTAAACAAAACATGGGTAAAACCGTTGATAGAGGAGAATGCTGGGATTTAGCCGCTGTTCCTTTGTACGAATTTAAAGCCAAATGGGACGGTAGTTTTCAATTCGGTAAACTTCTAGACCCCGAAAAAGATGTGATTTTTCCCGGTGATATTATCCAATTCTTTGATGTCGTCTTTGAATACAAAAAAGATGATGTTTTATACAAAGAAACCATGGGGCAACATACAGCTATTGTTTACAAAGTCATTGCAAAAAAGCACTACGAAATCGCTCACCAAAACACCTCCGAATGGGGCAGAATCGTTCAAACTTCTACTATCAATCTTAAAGACCTAAAAGTTGGAAAAATTTATTTTTATAGACCACAACCCCAGTAACCTATGGATTTACAAACATTTGCTAACCAATGGAATGAACGTTACAAACAACCAGAATACGCCTATGGTACAGAGCCTAATGTTTTTTTTCAACATGAATTAGAAAAACTCCCCTTAGGTAAAATTCTTTTGCCTGCTGAAGGAGAAGGTAGAAATGCAGTTTTCGCAGCAAAATTAGGTTGGATTGTTCACGCATTTGATATAAGTATAGAAGGTAAAAATAAAGCTTTACTATTAGCTAATCACCAAAAAGTTACTTTAGATTACCAAATTGGTGAAATAACCCAGTTAAATTATTCTCCTGAAAGTTTTGATGTCATCGGAATTATCTACAATCATTATCCAACCCTATTAAAAAAACAATATTTCCCTAAGTTTCATCAGCTAATAAAAAAGGGTGGTTGGGTAATTATGGAAGTATTTAGTAAAAATCATTTACAATATAACAGTAAAAATCCAAAAGTAGGTGGACCCAAAGAATTTGATTTGCTTTATAGTTTAGATGAAGTGAAAAGCTTTTTTACAAATTATGAAATGCTCTTATTAGAAGAAACGGAAGTAGAATTAAACGAAGGGATTTATCATGTAGGTAAAGGCTCTGTAATAAGATTGGTAGCAAAAAAGCTTTAAATTTTAGTATTTGTTTTGTAAGCACAATTAGAGAGTACAAAGTACACAGAGAACAAAACACACTCTCAGAAACCTTCTTGCTGTAAAAAAACTAACCACAGAAAAACACAGAGAATAAAACATACTCCGTGAACTCTGTGGTTTTGAACTTGCTTGAAAGCTCTTAAATTACTGCACTATTATTTTCTGCGTAAATCCGCTTTCTTTTTCGCGGATAAAATACATACCCGCAGGTAAGTTTTCGTTTATGGTTTGCTTATTATTGTTGGTAATAATGTAAGTATT
>CALLMJ010000064.1 GCA_938006875.1 uncultured Bacteroidia bacterium | reverse complement strand
CCACTTGAACACTACCCGTTGAAAAACTTGCGTTAATAGTAGAACCATTATTGATTCTGATTGAAGCTACATCAGGATTATCAGAACCACAATTACCACCTCCACCAAATGGGTCAATCATCACAGTACCTACTGAACCATATTCAGGTTTTCCAGTAATACTTGCCGCAACAAAAGAAACCATTCCGGGAGTAGCATCTTGCTTAACGGTTAATAAGCCAGAAGAATTTACAGTACCAATATTGAACATATCAAAGGGAACTGGATAATTAGGAGTTTCCCAAGTAATTGGAACACCTGTTAATTCTTGTTGAGTTCTTTGGTTATAAACTTTTTTTCAATAGCCAAATATCATGCCAAGATTTTAATTTTCAATAATCATAATTTGAATTCCTAGATTTTTATAAAATTTAACCATCTGATTTTTAAATGCTTCATTTGATTTTTCTAATGCAAAATTTAAATTTTCGTATTTTTTAAATTTTTGTTCATAAATCAATTTTTCTAATGCATCAAATTGATGGTCATTTTCAAATTGAAGTAAACCTTTTTCTGAAAAGACTTTTTTTTCGTTCCAAAGAATTTCAAAGTTTAGTATTTTAGGTTTTGATACAATCAATTTTAGGGTATCGTGATAAATTTCATAATGAAAATTATTACTATCTAAATCGTATCCATAAGTTGCTAAAATTGGAACAGAAATATTTAATTTTTTTGCGTAAAGAAAGTTAGTTATTTTATTTTGAGTTTCATTAGACCATTCTAATTCTTCTAATTGATGAATTTTATAGGTAGCCATTTTTGCAATGGGTTTTATAGATTCAATGATTTGAATATGTTCCTCAGTTTTTTGGGGTGAAAAATAAATTCCTAATTGTTTACCTAACCAGTATCCAGCGGATAATGTTAAAATGAGAAGTATAATTTGAAAAAAGAATTTCAAAATTTTATTTTTCATTGAATAGCTTTTAGAAGTTCTTCAAATAATAAACGAGTAATTTCATTATGAGAAGTAGAAAAAGTTTTAGAAACTCCTTGCACAAAACGAATAGGAACAATTCCATGAATAGCATTAGTTGCAAATATTTCAGTTACTTCATGAAGTTCTTCTACTGAAATAGAATCTTTTTTGTAAGGAATAAAAAGTTTTTCAGCGAATTCTAATATGGTTTCACGCATAGTTCCTTGCAAGCAACCGGTATTCAAATCGGGAGTAAATAACTGATTTTTTTTGACAAAAAACAAATTGGAATTACTTAATTCTGAGATTTGGTTTTGGTAAGATAAAAGAATATTATCATCTAATTGGCGAGAAAAAGCATCTTGTGCAGCTAAAACATAAGGAAGTGCATTACAGTTTTTGAACTGTTTTAATACGGTTGGATAAAGTAAAATTTGGTTAAAAATACCCACTTTAATACCCTCATTTTTCCAAGCATAAATTTCTTTTAATGGAAAAGTTTGAATGAGAATATTCACTTCATTATCCATAGGATAAAATAACCCGCCGTCTTTCCTTGAACACAAAATTCGAACTCTACCATTGTGAATATTATTGAGTTGAACTAAATCTTGAATTTGAGATTTCAGTAGATTTTCGGAGAAACCTTCAGGAAGTTCATATTTTAGAGTTCTTACTCCACGCATAAAACGTTGAAAATGTTTGTGAAACCATAAAATTTTGCCTTTGTAAACGGCAATGGCTTCAAAAATTCCGTCTGCATAAATCTGGCTTCTCGGTACTTTTTTATGGGAAATTAAATTTCCATTTAAAGCATCAAATATTTCCATAGCATTTTCAATTAACAAAGTTCCATAGCTAAAATACGAGCAATCTTATCAGTTTCAAATAAATCTTTTAGAGTTGGATTTTGAATATATGAAATTTTTTGAAGAACTTTTTCAATAGTCTTAGGAATATTCAGAAAAGGGATTTGATTTTTTAAAAATTGGTCAACAGCAATTTCGTTTGCTGCATTCAATACACAAGAAGTGTTTCCTCCTTTTTTTAAGGAATAAAAAGCTAAATCTAAGCAAGGGAAAAGCTCTAAATTGGGTTTTTCAAAAGTTAGTTGAGAATGCGTAGAAAAATTCCATTTTTTGTAAGTAGAATTTGACCAACGAGTAGGATAGGATAGAGCATATTGAATGGGAACTTTCATGTCAGGCATACCTAATTGGGCTTTCATGCTTCCATCTATAAATTCAACCATAGAATGCACAATAGATTGAGGATGAACTAATACGTCAATTTGTTCATTTTTTAAATGAAAAAGCCATTTTGCTTCAATTACTTCTAAACCTTTATTCATCAAAGTCGCTGAATCAATGGTAATTTTACTACCCATAGACCAATTAGGATGTTTTAAGGCTTGTTCAGGGGTAACATTTCGGAGTTGTTCATAGTTAAAAGTTCTAAAAGGACCTCCCGAAGCAGTTAAATAAATTTTATGAATTTCTTCTAAATTTTCACCCACCAAACATTGAAAAATTGCAGAATGCTCCGAATCCACTGGCAACATTTTTACTTGATTTTGAACCAAGAGTTCATTAATTAATTGTCCTGCAACGACTAAGGTTTCTTTGTTTGCAAGAGCAATGTTTTTTTTGTTTTTTATTGCATTCAAAGTGGGTTCTAATCCAGAAAATCCTACCAATGCGGTTAATACATGAGTAATTTGTGATAAACTGACTACCTCATTTAGTGCTTGCTTGCCCGCCAAAACTTGAATAGGATAATGAATTAATGCTTCTTTAACTTTGGAATAATAATTTTCATCTACAATGACTACATATTCTGGTAAAAATTCAATAGCTTGTTGAATTAGTAAATCAGCATTTTTTTGAGCAGTTATAGCAACCAAACGAATTTTATCAGGGTGTTCTTTGGCAACTTCTAAGGTTTGTTTTCCAATAGAGCCTGTTGAACCTAACAAACATAAATGAATCATAAAGCAAATTTACGAATATTTTCTATTAACTCATTTTTATCCCAAGGCTTTCTTATAAAGGCTTTTAAATTAGAGTAATTTTGAGTTCTTTTTAATGATTGGTCATCTACCTGACCCGATAACATAATTAAAGGCAAATTTGGGTAATGCTTAGAAACAGAAATTAAAAATTCATCACCTTTTTCAAGGGGCATAAGCCAATCACTAATGATGATAGCAATAGTTTGATTGAGTTCTTCTGCTTCATGAATGATGTCCCATGCATCATAAGAGGTTTCAGCAATTTCAATTACATAATTTGTTTGAAATTCTTTTTGCAGTTGAGAAACTAAGGCATCTAATACCATTTTTTCATCATCAACGCAAAGAATAATATTTTTTGACATAAATAATTATGCTAATGCTTTGCTAACCTCAGACATCAATTCATCTTTATCCCAAGGTTTAGAAATAAATTTTAACAAATTGGCTTCTTGCTTTGCTTTTTCTACACTATCAATATCCGCTTGACCCGAAAGCATAATTTTTTTTACATCAGGAAAACGCCTGTGAACCCTAATTAAAAATTCATCGCCCTTTATTCTTGGCATTAGCCAGTCGCAAATAATCAAATCTACTGTTAAACCTTCAGAATAAATTTCATCGATATATTCCCAAGCTTCTTCTGCACTTGAAAAACCTTCATAAATATACTGGTTACCAAATGTATTATTCAATTGGCTAATTAAGCTGGTTAGTATTACTTTTTCGTCGTCCACACAAACGATTATTTTTTTTGGCATAAGGCTATTTTCCGAACGCAAAAATAGATATTTTCAAATCAATATCAAAAATAATTTTTTTCATAAAAATTCAATCCCAGGTTTACGCAATAGAAAGAAAATTGATATTTGAAACTATATATCCAATGTGTACATTTTGTTTAATTAAAAAAATTATACAATTGTTCTGATAAAGGTAAATCTTTATTTATCGGTTACCCAAATTGAATGAATAACTTCTGAACACTTATTTGAATGAATATCACTTGGAATAAATTTTTTCTTAATTTTGCTGCAAAAAAAATCATGTGGTATAACAACATATTAGAAACCTTAGGCAATACACCATTAGTAAAAATTAATTCCGTTGCAACTCACGTAAAACCTACGATTTTAGCAAAAGTTGAATATTTTAATCCTGGAAATAGTATAAAAGATAGAATAGGTTTAAAAATGATTGAAGATGCTGAAAAAGCGGGTTTAATTAAACCAGGTGGAACTATTATTGAAGGGACTTCTGGTAACACAGGAATGGGTTTAGCTTTGGTTGCTGCGGTAAAAGGTTATCGTTGTATTTTTGTTATACCCGATAAACAATCTAAAGAAAAAATGGATATTTTAAGAGCTGTTGGCGCAGAGGTGGTAGTTACTCCTACCAATGTTGAGCCCGATGACCCTCGTTCTTATTATTCTGTTGCCAAAAGATTAGCCAAAGAAATTCCTAATTCCTATTATCCTAATCAGTATGATAATTTATCTAATCGCCAAGCTCATTATGAAACCACAGGTCCAGAAATCTGGGAACAAACGGAAGGTAAAATTACTCATTTAGTGGCTGGTATGGGTACTTGCGGAACCATTACGGGTGTTTCTAAATATTTAAAAGAAAAAAATCCTGATATTAAGGTTATTGGCGTGGATACTTATGGTTCATTATTTAAAAAACTCCATGAAACCGGTCAAATTGATAATGAAGAGATTTATAGTTATTTAACGGAAGGTATCGGTGAAGACTTTGTACCACAAAATTATGATGGCACATTAATAGACTATATTATCAAAGTTACTGACAAAGATGCGGCTATTATGACTCGTAAATTAGCTAGGTTAGAAGGTTTGTTTGTTGGGTGGAGTTGTGGTTCTGCAATGCACGGTGCATTAGAATACGCCAAAAATTTAACGGCTAATGATGTGGTTGTAGTGATTTTACCAGACCATGGTACAAGATACCTCGGAAAAATTTATAATGATGCATGGATGAGTGATAGAGGTTTCTTAGAAGCTAGTTCTATGGTAACAGCAAAAGATATTTTAGAAAAACGTAAAAATGCTCCTTTAATTTCTGTTAAATCAACAGATACCTTATCTTCTATTATTCAATTGATGAGGGATAAGGATATTTCCCAAATTCCTGTTATTGATAATGGAGTTGTAGTAGGTTCTATCAATGAGTCTAGAATATTAAATGCTTTATTAGATAATCCTAGTTTGAAAGAAGCTGAGGTTCAAACGATTATGGCAGATCCCTTTCCTTTTGTTTTACCTTCTACCAAAATTACTTTACTTTCCAAAATGATTACAAAAGAAAATCCCGCTGTATTAGTACAAAATGAAGATGGCACTCAAGAGATTATCACCAAATCAGATTTGTTAGACGTTCTTGTTCAATAGTTTTATGAATACATTAGAAAAATTATACCAACACTTAGAAAAAGTGTATCATTTTCAATCGATTGTTTCTCTTTTGTCTTGGGACCAAGAAACCAATATGCCAGAAAATGCTTTTGAGCAACGTTCTCAACAAATGGGTTTAATGGCTAGCCTTGTTCATCGAAATAAAACTTCAGAATTAAAAAAAATTTTACAAGATGTTAATTTACAGGAATTAAAAGATAAAGATTTTTTGATTGTCAAAAGAGTCAAAGAAGATTTTGAAAAATGGTCTAAAATTCCTGAAAAATTGGCAGTAAAATTAACGGAATTAACTTCACAGGCACAGTATCACTGGGATAAAGCTAAAAAAAATAATGATTTTCAATTATTTGCTCCTTATTTAGAGGATTTAGTGAAATTAAAAATTGAAGAAGCTAATTATTTGGGATATGAAGCCTGTCCTTACGATGCACTTTTAGACGACTACGAAAAAGGTTTAAAATCCAAAGATTTTGAAAATATTATTCAACCTGTTGTAAAAGAGTTTTACCAAAAAAGAACACAAGAAATAGATATTCAAAATCCATTTAAGAGAAATATTCCAGTAAATGAACAATTAAGTTTTGCAAATCAATTCATTAAAGATTTAGGATTTGATTTTTCAAGAGGTCGTCAAGATTTATCTTCTCATCCATTTTCTAATGCAATTAGTATTCATGATGTAAGAATTACAACCAGAATTTTAGAAAATGATTTGCAATATATGTTGTATTCTACGATTCATGAAACTGGGCATGCTTTGTATGAATTAGGTTTAAATACCGAACTATTAGGTACTCCTTATTCAGAAACTTGTTCTTTAACAATTCATGAATCCCAGTCACGTTTTTGGGAAAATAATATAGGCAGAAGTCTTGCTTTTTGTAAATTTTTAGCAAAAAAATTACAAGAGTATTTACCAAAGTATTTCAATGATGTAAATCCAGAAGAATTATTTGCTGTTTTAAATGAGGTAAAACCCAATTTTGTACGTACAGAATCAGATGAAGTAAGTTATCATTTACATATTGCTTTACGTTTTGAGTTAGAAAAGGCATTAATTAATCAAGAAATAAAAGTTCAAGATTTACCAAGTTTATGGAATGAAAAAATGCAAAATTATTTAGGTTTAGTTCCAACATCAGATAGTTTAGGGGTTTTACAAGATGTCCATTGGGCTGCAGGTTTGTTCGGATATTTCCCAACTTATTCTCTGGGTAGCTTTTACGCCGCTCAAATTTATCAACATTTAAAATCCATTTATCCACAATTTGATAATAATATTGAGAAAGGTGAATTTGATTTTGTTCACAAATGGCTTAAAGAAAATATTTTTTCAAAGGGTAGAATGTTTAATTCTAATGAAATTTTGCAACAAGCAACAGGAAGTAATTTGAAAAATCATATTTTTAGTGATTATATTCTTACAAAAATCAAATTTACAAGTTAATAGGTAATTTTAATTTTAAAACTTTTTTTTATTTTTGCGCATAATAATCAAACGCTATTTTATGAAAAAAGTTTTTTATTTATTGATTTTACACTGTTTATTTTTCAATCAGTTACTTGCTCAAGGTGGTATTGTTACTTTTACGAGTACTCAACCTCCTGATTTATATGTTTGTGGACCCGCTAAAACTTTCACTGTAACTTTAACGAATAGTTCCGCAGGACTTGTAGATGATCCAAGATTAACTATCAAATTACCCAGTGGTATAGAATATGTACCGGGCTCTGTTGTGAATGCAACAGAATTTGATATATCTGATTTAGATAGTTTTTTAGTAGATTTAGCAGATATTTCAGCGGGAAGTTCAATTACTATTGCTTTCCAAGCGATAGCTAAATGTCCAGCATTAACATTAATTCAAAACGATATTGATATTGAAAATCAATATAGAGTAGATTATGTTGGTAATTATGATGTATTTACCACTACTCCCTATGATGTAGGAAATCCTTCATTAGTATTTGTTAGTATTACCAATCAAACTTTTGCTGGATTAGTAGGGAATACTTTTACAAGAACTATTACTGTTAAGAATTCAGGAAATGCCCCTTTGGCTAATTTTACTTTAGATGATGTTCATGGAACTGGTATTCAAGTGAATTCAATGGCTCCGGGTACTTATACCAATTTAGGATTAACCGATAGATTACAATTAGGAGCAGCAGAGTTTGCTACTGTTGGGAATATGGATGGTTTATTAGACCCTAACGAACAAATTGTTATTACACAATCTATCACTATTTTAGCTTGTACTGGTTTAAATTCTAATTACCAAATGTATTGGGGTTGTTATTCACAGAACTGTGCTACTACCATTCAAAATGGAAATGTTGTAATTCAAAATGGTGTACCTAATATAACTCATGCTTTTACTAATTCGAATAATACCTGTTATGGAGGTGGTAATATTTCTACTCAAAGATTAAGAATTTCAAATACAGGTACTGAAACAGCAAGAATGGTGGATATTAATATCTATCAAGGATTTGGTGGTAATCCCGTCACCAATTATTATTCAAGAATAGATGTTTCCAATATACGTTACAAAATTGGAAATAATAATCCCTTATTACCTTTAGTGCCTAATTCTACTACTAACACTACAAATTACCCATGTTTTGGTGTTGGTACTGCTCATAATGGTTTTACTTACATATTAAATTTTTTACAGCCTGGTGATACGATTTATATTGAATGGGATGTTTACATGTGTTGCCAAAGTGTTTGTAATGGATCTCAAAGCAGTAATGCGTGGGAATACCAAATTAAATGGAAAAATCAATGCTTAACTAATGATTACCAAACTACCAAAATTCAAGGTCGTGGATACAACAGCATGTATTTGAATGGTCAGACTTTTATGGGACCTTCAGATATTTCTGATGGACAAACTTTAAATTACAATATCGTGAATTCTGGCTATGCAACCTATCCAGCCAATACAGCCAATGATAGAATTGTGGTAACATTAGTATTTCCTCCTGGTATTCAATGGGGAGGGATGTTAAATTTATCAAATAGTGCATTAACTCCTTTTCCGGTAATTTCTACTTATACCTCTCCTGGAGGAGATACGGTTAGAAGGGTTTTTAACTTAACCCTAAGCATGGAAAAATCAGAGATTGATTTCAATATTACGGGTTCTTGCGGTACTGCGGGTATTAAAAATGTTCAAGTAATTACAAGTTTTCAACCCACCTCAGCTTGTAATTGTATATTTGATTTAAGATGCTACAATATGCCTGTAAAATTACACTGTCCAAGCGCATGCCCTACTGGCGGTATAGACCCTATTTCTTTTGATTTTAGAAGAGCCAACTTTGGTCAACCAGATAATGATAACAATGGAGTTGCAGACGGTTCAGGAAGTTTAGATTTCACTAAAGTAAAAGTTTATCAAGCAATGGTTGGGGATAGTTTGAGAGGAGTACACAAAGGATTGGTTCGTTCAGGAACAGGTGGTTCTACTTGGGATTTCGTTTTTATTCGTGATTTTATTCCTGCAGGAGGTGATAATAGAGGAAGAATTATGCCAATTATAGCTAATGCAAAAATTTATGATGCTTCAACAGCTACTTACTATAATATTCCTTCTGTAACAAGTACAAGAACCAATTTAGGAAATGATGCAATTATTCAACATAACCTTTCTGCTTCTACATTAATTAGCCAAGGATTTTTACCACCTGGATTTTTATACGAAGATGGAGACTCTATTTTGGTTGAATATATTTACAGAATCACAAGAAATAGCATTCCCGGCAACCTAATAAATATTACCATTGCGGATACATTTTTTGCATCTACTGTAAATACTCCTCATTTATTAGCTAATCGTTTCGCTTGTGATTTTTTTGGAGCAAATATTAGTTTGGTAGGATATTATTTTACTACTTGGGGACCACAAAATTTTAATCCTTCTGGTTGTAACAATTTAACCTTACAACAAAATTATTATTATAGTGTTGGTCCATGCTGCAACAATTATGCAGGCGGAAATTTATTCCCTTTTGAGTATCGTTTGGGTAATCATTTTAGAGAATTTAAAGTTCAATTACCTGTAGGTTATTCATATGTTTCTGCACGTATCAATCAAGTTCGTGGTACAGGCACAGGAACCACGAACACTTCATCATGGATAAATGTTTCTCCTGTAGACCCTAATGCCAATCCTTTAGTATTTAATGTAGCTAATTTATGGGAAATCAACGGTGGTTCTTTACCTATGCCCGATGATGGTTATAATGGTACATTTGAAGTTACGGTTAGGGGTTCATGCCAAGTTACTCCCGATATTGTACAAACGGTAACTTATACTCAAAAACATGAATTTTTAAATCATTTAATTGGTACATTTAATGCAGTAGATAGTGTTGTAAATAGCACACATGACAAACTACTTTATGCAAAACCTGTTTTTAATCTTCAATCTGCTCTTCCCAATGTTACTGCTACATTAGATAGCGTATTTTGGGATATACAAGTAACCAATATTACTGCAATCACTGCCAATAATACTTGGATACATCCCCAATCAATAAGCGGAAATGTTACTGTTTATCGTGTGGTAGATTTATCCACCAGTAACGTAATTAATCCCATAGGTGGAATTTATCAATTGGGTAATTTTACTAATGGTATGATTAAAAATTACAGAATTTATGCACGTTTCACAAATTGTAATACGGATAGCATCATTGTACATTTAGGGTGGAATTGTTCAGGATACCCTGCTAATTTTGGTGCATACCCTTGTGTAACACAAACCATCCATTTAAAATATACCATGATTAAGCCTAACACTTCAATGAACGTTATCCCTCCTACCAATCCAGTTACACTTTGTGATACATTAGATTATGAAGTTACGATTACCAACACACAAGCAGGTCATGGATATGAGCCCTTCTTTACTATTAGAAGACCTGCGGGAATGTTTTTAGTAAATGGTAGTGCAGAAATTGAATATCCATTAGGTTCTGGTTTTACTCCTATGGGTAACCCAACGACTTTTGGCACAAACTATATTTGGAGGCTTGATACCATCAAAACTCAATTGAATGCTTTAAATGGTGGATTGAAAGGGGCTCCTCTTGCTCCTAATAATTCTTACAAAATTCGTTTTAAAGTTTATACGAATTGTTCTTTTGTTTCAGGTTCAAGATTAAGACTTATTTCAAGCCTCAAAGGTGGTTGTGGAGTTAATTACAATAATTACTTTAATTTACCTGTGGTAACCATAGCAGGTGCTCCAGTAAGTTATTCTACTTCATTTATAACTTCAGTTGATACCATTAAAACTTGTTCAGCAGTAACTGTTACAATTCGTATGAATAATTTAGGTTCGGGTTCAACCAATCCAACTGACCAAATACGTTTAGATATTCCCAATGGAATTCAATATATTAGTGGAACTACAAACGCTATTCATAATGGTCCAACTTCTGAGCCTACATTAGTGCCAATAGGCGGTGGAAATTTTGAAGCAAGATGGACAATTCCTGGTGGAGTAGTGATGGGGGATTATATAGAATTTTCTTTCCAAATTAATGCTAATCCCGGGGTAACTTCTGGTGATTTTGATTTAGACCCTTATTCCGTAATGTCAGTATCCTTAACCTGTGGTGCATCAACATGTAATATTTTTGCAACCACTGGAACCAGTACTAAATATGTAACTGTTGATAGACCTATTGGTATTTGGACGGGTGCTGTAAACACCGATTGGTTTAATCCTAATAACTGGTCTGATTGTGTGATTCCAACTTGTGCTAAAAATGTAACCATAACCAATGTAACTAACCAACCTATTATCAGTACTCTTCAGACGGCATTCACACAAAACCTATTCATTCAAAATAATAGTTCAGTTACCTTAGACCCCAATGCAAGATTAGATATTTGTGGAGATTTAACCATTAATCCTAATGCTAATTTTATATCTGGAAATGACGCTGAAGTTCATTTTACAGGCAGTACTGACCAAACTTTTACTAAAATTGGTAGCGCTAATTTTGAAAAGGTGTTCATGGAACAAACTTCAACCAATGATTTAATTTTAAATCATGATTTAGTGATAGATAAATCCTTAACTTTAACGAATGGTCGTATCGTTACAGGTTCTAATGAGGTGTATGTAACCAATGGTTTTGCAAACAGTGTGAATGCTGGAAATACTAATTCATTTGTTAATGGATTTTTAAGAAGAGAAGTAACTGAAGACGGTCAATATTATTTACCTGTTGGAAATTCAACTCAAGGATATGAATTGGCAAGAATTGATTTTATCAATCGTGGTGATGTTAATCAATTACATACTCATTTTAGAGATTGGGACGCTCCTTTGCCTACTCTAAATGTTACCGAATGGTGCGGTATTTATGACTGTGCAGCTTTAAATCATGGTTATTGGAGAATTAATTCTAATGCTTATGTAACCAATCCATTATATGATATTTTCTTGTACAATAATGGATATACAAATGCTTGTGCAGGTCAAACGGTCATGAAATCGGTTTCAGGTGCTCATAGTTGGAATATTTTAGAGGGTTATTGTGATGTAGCTTCTACTGCTCCTTTAACTATTAGAAGAAATATGACAGGTTTCTCTGATTTTGGTGTTACTCAATCTAATTTACCACTTCCTGTTGAAATGTTAGCGTTCAAAGCACAGCCCTTCAATCAATCCATTTTATTAAACTGGTTAGTAAATTCTGAATCCAATCTTCAAGGTTATGAAATTCAAAGAAGCATAGACGGTATGAATTTCGTAAAATTAGGTTGGAGTGAAGCCAAAAATCTTAACACCCCATCTAATTATGAGTTTATTGATGACAAAGTGGAGTTGAATACAAAATATTATTATCGTTTGAGAATTTTAGATTTTGACGGCACTGTTCGTTTTTCCAATACAGTTCAAGCAATGATTTCGGAAAAGCCCCAAATGGCTGTTTACCCTAATCCTAATAACGGTAGTATGAATATTATTTTGGAAATCAATCAAAATGAAAATGTAAAAATTCAATTCTTGAATAGTTTAGGGCAAATTGTTTGGGAAAAATCAGAATTTTTAAATAAAGGTATCCAAAAGTTGAATTTACAAACTCAATTATCCAAAGGAATTTATAACTTAGTGATATCAACAGAGAATCATAGTTATGTCCAAAGAATTGTAATTGAATAGTAAAGAATTTAAAAAAAATCGGAAATGATAATTTCCGATTTTTTTTATGAGTTAAGTTTTATGTTTATTTATATATGGCACTTCATTTTAGATTTAATTTATTTCCATTCCAAAGAAATAAAACAAACATCATCGGTTTGATTAAAATCTCTCTTCCAATATTCAAATTCTTCATAAATTTTTAATATGTTGTTCTGGGATAGGTAGTTCCGAGGATTCTATAAGTAGTTTTTTTAAACGTTTAACACTAAATTTTCGGTTTTTATCGCCGCCAAATTGGTCTGTAAATCCATCAGTAAAAACATAAAATCTATCGTTGGTATTTAAGGGAATAGTATATTGTGAAAAGGATTTTTCTGAGAAGGTAGCATCACCAACAGGAATTAGATGATCAACAGATTGAAGAATCAAATGGGGTTCAGTAATTTTTGAGCCTTTAATTACCTGATTTAGAATATTCATAACGAATAAAGTCTTTAAATTTTTGATAATATTCCTCAAAAGATTGGTTTTGTAAATAAAAAAATGATATTGAAAAAGAAAAAGTAAGAAGAGTTATAAATGCATAAGAGTAATAAAAATAGATTTTCTAATGGAAAGACCAAATATTTTCAAAACTTAAAATGTTAGAGTTTTAATCCTTGTAGCACGAATAGCAGCGGTAGATAAACCCGCCAAACGAAATCCAGGTCTTAAACAAAAATTATTTTTATTATCTTTTAAATGAGAGCAATGAAGCTCAATACAGGTAGTACAACCTTCAAAAGTAGCATTCATTTCAAAAAGTAAATTCATGTAAAAGTCTATAGAATCAAAATTAGAAACCACTTTGTTTTTACCGCAGTTTGGGTCAGCCCAAATTGCAGCTCCTAAAGTAAAAAAAATTACGACTTTTGCTCCGGTTGAAGCTATGGCTAATGCAGTTGCTAAACCTAAAACTGCTTTGCTTTCTTGTTCTTTACCAGAATGTATAATAAATTGCACATCAAAATTTTCTGTATTCATAATTTCATATTTAGCCAATAAGTAAAGTTACTTTTGCTCTAGAAGCTTGTTCGATATACGCTGCTACTCCACAATAGGATATTCCATCAATCATTTCTTCTTTTGTAATACCCATCAACCCCATGGTCATTTGACATGAATAAATATTAACACCTAAATCTAATGCAGTTTGTATTAATTCTTCTAAAGAGGGAATTTTATGTTTTTTCATCATAAGTTTCATAAAAATTGGACCCATTCCCATCATATTCATTTTAGACAAACCAATACCTTTTAAACCTTTTGGTGTCATCATCATCATCATTCTTTCAAGAAACTCTTTTCCTTTATAAATTTTCTTTTTTTGTAATGCTAAACAACCCCACAAAGTAAAAAAAATATCTACTTTCATGCCAGAACTCGCTGCTCCATTTGCTATTATTAGTGTAGGCATGAGTTTGTCTAAATCATTTGAGCTACATAAAATTGAAATAGCATTTTCTTGTTGATTTTTTTCTAAATTCTGAACTTTAATTTGAAGTTCTTTTATTATCTCTTGATAATTTTCTAAAACTGTTGGTTGCATGTTATTTAAGTTTTTTAATTACTGCAATTTTTTCGTATCCACTATCTTCAAAGGAAACTAATTCATTTTCTGTTTTTCTAACCCAAGCTTCAACATCTAGTTGAAATGCAGGGTCTGTTGCTGTAACGGTAACGGTCTCTCCAATACTCATAGATTTTAATTTTTGTGAAATTTTGATAATAGGCATAGGACAATTCATATTTCTGCAATCCAATAAATTATCTTGATGTGTAGTAGATTGAGATTTTGAAACTTCAATAGTTTCAGATTTAGAGCCGAAGAGTTTTTTTAACCAGTTAAACATAAATATTTTTTTCGCAAAGCTATTAAAAATTTCATTATAATCAAGTCTAAAATTATGATTTGATTAAAAAATTTTGATGAATATTCTCTAAAAATGATTGATTGTAAGATATAAGAATTTGAGAGTTTAAACTCATGATTTTCATATCTTTTACTAGCCTCATATATTTTTCAAAATGCTTAACATTTAGAATTATGTATTGATTGTATTTTGAAAAATCATTTTTAAAATTTACCCATTGTTTTTTTTCTGTCAATGATAAATCATTAATAAACCTTTGTTTTGGACGTGATTTGAAAAAAGAATAATAATCAATAGCCAATATTTCTTGAATTTCAGGATATTCTGAAAAAAAAGGAATAAAAAATTCTTCAGCAACTTCATAAACATCATCAATCGTATGCTTATGAAAAGGGTATTTTGAAACAAAATGTTT
>CALLMJ010000063.1 GCA_938006875.1 uncultured Bacteroidia bacterium | reverse complement strand
TTCCGCTGGAGATAGTACCTCCACTTAAAACACTATTTTTCGCACCTGATATAGTCAAAGTTTCTCCATTTAAGTTGATGCTACCTGCTGACATTGTCAGAGATAAAATCGTTACGCCTCCTGTTGGAATTACAGGATAATGAGTAAGGCTACCGTTATTGATAACCACATTATCCATTGCTCCTGGTACAATCGATGGAAACCAGTTTGAAAAGTCGTTCCAGTCAGTACTTACTGTTCCAATCCACGTGCGAGTTTGCGCGAAAACGAAAGAGCAAAAGATTGATAAAAATAATAGAGTTTTTCTCATAATTAATAAAAATTTATTGCAAAGTTAATAATTTAAATCAATATTCCAAAAATAAAATTGTTAAAAAATGAAAAGAAATAGTTAGTGATGTTGATTTTCAATTAAATATAAATTTTTTTTGTATATTAAATAAAAACTAACATCTTTGCAATTAAATTAATCATGGAAAATAAAAGGATAGGTATAATTGGTGGTGGGATAATGGGCTACGGTATAGCAATCGTTTGTTTACAGGCTAATTTTAAAGTAATTATATTGGATAAATACGAAAATAGTCTAATGAATGCCCAAAAAAATATAGAAGATTATTTTGAAAAAAGTCTTCAAAAAGGAAAAATATCATTAGAAAAAAAAAATATACTCCTTTCTAACATAAACTTCACTACTAATCTATATGATTTTACTGCTGATTATATTATTGAAGCAGTGCCTGAAAATCTCAAATTAAAACAAGAATTATTTACAGAAATTGAAAAAAATAATCCACTTAGTTTATTAGCTTCAAATACCTCAACTATCCCCATTACAAGAATTGCTTCTGCAATCCAAAATCCTCAAAATATGATTGGAATTCATTTTTTTAATCCAGCTCCTTTGATGAAATTAGTGGAAATTATTCCTGCTGAAAAAACCTCTGATACTACCTTGCAAAAAACTATTGAATTTGTAAATTCTCTTCAAAAGCAAGGTGTAATAGTAAAAGATTCCCCGGGTTTTATTGTGAATAGAGTTGCGAGGCATTACTATTTAGAAAGTCTAAAAATTTTAGAAGAAAATATAACAGATGTTCAGACTATTGATAATATTTTGGAGAATTGTGGATTTAAAATGGGAGCATTTAAGTTAATGGATTTAATTGGCGTAGAAACTAATCACTCCGTAACCCAGTCCCTTTATGAGTCGTATTTTTATGAACCGAGGTTTCAGCCTTCTATCATTCAACAAAAAAAAGTAGATGCTGGGCTTTTTGGGAAAAAAACTAAAGCAGGATTTTACAAATATGATTGAATCAGTTCTCATTGTAGAAGATGAATTTTCAATTGCCTTAGATTTAGAACTCTCTTTGTCTCAAATGGGATTTAAAGTTTTAGGAATTGTTGATTCCTTTGAATTATGTAAAGAATTTTTAAAAACAGAGATTCCTCATGTAATTTTGATGGATATTAATCTAAAAGGCAAATTAACTGGTATTGAAACTGCAAAATGGATTAATCAAAATTACCAGATACCCATTGTTTTTTTAACTGCACTTTCTGATGAAAAAACATTAGAAGAAATTTTAAATATAGATAGTTTTGGATATTTAACAAAACCCTACAAAGAAAAAGATTTATTTCATACACTGAAAATTGCTATCAAAAATTTTAAACTCCTAAATGAAGCTAAGAAAGAATCTCTTGAAGCAAATTTTGTTAATTCAAAACTAAAATATCATGACCAAATTTTTATAAAAGATAAATCCAAATTAATTTCTATTACAATTAGTTCTATTTCATTTTTTGAAGCTTTGGAAAATTATACACAGTTGGTTTTAGAAAATAAAAAATGGATTATTAATGGTTTTTTAAAAGATATTGAAACCAAATTACCCGATGAATTTATAAGAGTACATCGCTCCTACATCATTAACCTGAATAAAATTGAAAAAATTGAAGATAATTTTATCATTATTGAAAAGAACAATATCCCTGTTGGTCGTTCTTATAAATCCAAATTGTTTAAAAAAATTAAAGTAATATAATCTAAATTAACATGGAATTTCTTATCGATTTAATTTCACTTACAATTTTAGAAATCGCACTGGGTATTGATAATGTGATTTTTATATCCATTATTATTAGTAATTTACCCCAAAAATACCATGATAAAGCAAGAAACTTATGGCTTTTTATGGCTTTTATTCTCAGAGGAATTATGCTTATTGGTTTAGATTGGATAATCAAATCTGTTGGAAATTTGTTTACGATTTTTGATAAAGTTTTTACTTTAAAAGAAGTATTTCTCATTGGTGGTGGTTTATTTTTATTATACAAATCAGTTAAAGAAATTCACCATAAATTAGAAGGACAAGAAGAAGGTCAATCTGATGTAAAAAGTAATACTTTTGGAGCTGTAATGTTGCAGGTATTTTTTTTAGATTCTGTTTTTTCTATGGATTTTATTATTACTGCTTTAGGTATTGCTAAACATGTATGGGTGATGTGTACAGCGGTCGGAATTTCTTTAATTTGCATGTATTTTTTTGCTGTACCTCTTGCAAAATTCATTGAAAAACACCCAACTAGTAAAATTTTGGCTTTATCATTTTTAATGTTAATTGGTATGACCCTTATTATTGAAGGAATGGGAATCCATATTCCTAAAGGTTATGTATATTTTGCTATGTTCTTCTCTGTTTTAGTAGAAGGTTTAAATATTACTTTTAAATCTAAACAAGAAAAATCCAATACAAAAATAAATTTTCCAAATATTGATAAAGGTATTTGGAAATCTCAAAAAGATCCTCTAAATTAGCCACAATTTTTAAAATACGACATGAAAAAAATCTTTGTACTTATTTTCTTTGCAATTTCATTTCATTTGAGTGCTCAAATTATAGCCACAAACAAAGGTGATACTTTATATGTAGGTCCCAATTTAGTTTTTACTGTTGAAGGTGGTTTTTTAAACCAAGCAAACGGTAAAATTTTTAATAATGGTGAAATGTATATTCAAGATACTTTGTACAATAATGCTGGTAATCAAATGTTTTTTGATCATCTACCCGGTAAAGTTTTCCTTTATGGTAATGACCAAGTAATAGGTGGGCAAGATCCTATTTTATTTTATGACCTTATTTTAATTGGTTCCGGCATTAAATCTATGGATAACAACGAATTCGTTGAAAATTCTATTAACCTCAATGATAGGCAATTACAAACACGTAACAACACTATGTTTGTAACGAACCCTGACCCTAATTCCGTATTAAGAACCACAGGTTTTGTTAGTTCTTTCCAAAATGGTTATTTCCAAAGAACTATGAACCAAACTACCAGTTATCTCTTTCCCACAGGTGAGCCCAGCAAATATAGACCTATCCTCCTTACTCCCTCCGTCACCGATAGAGACTCTTTCGGTGTCCGTTTTGCTAATCTTGATGCAACCACAGAAGGCTTTGATAGAGAACAACGCGATACTACCCTATGTTTAGTAAATCCCGATTATTACCATTGGATACGTAAATCACTTAATAATAATGCTCCCGCTCAAATAGAAATGTTTTTTGACCCCGCAGACCCCGTCAAAGAGACAATGGCTCATTGGAACGCAGGTAATTTTTGGGAAAATATGAGTCCTGTGATTACTAATGCTACGAGTTTAACAAAAACTGCTTGGTTAGATTTTCAGCCTGTACCTTTTGCTTTCGGTTTAATCAAACCAGAAGCCAATATCACCAATACCAATACCGATTTTTGTACCAACGAAAGTCCTATTACCCTGAATGCGACTCCCGTAGGTGGAACTTTTTCTGGCAATGGAGTTGTGGGAAATACCTTTGACCCTTCAATAGCTGGTGCTGGTACTCATATCATTCAATATATTTATAATGCACCTAATGGTTGTGCGGATACCGCAATTTTTGCTTTCAATATAAGACAAGCCCCCACCCCAAAATTCGGTTCCACTAATTTAGAATTTTGCGATGGACAAACTCATACACTACAATTAAACGGCAATTATTCCAATTATCAATGGTTTGATATCACAGGTACTTTATTAGGTACTGGTAATACTTTAACTGTTTCGCAAACAGGACAATATTATGTTGTGGTTGATTCTAACCAGTGCTCTGCAACTTCGGACACCGTCAATATCTTATTTAAACCTAACCCTAATCCCGTAATATCCCCTGATAGAAACACTAACTTATGTGCAGGAGAAACTGTTATATTAGACGCAGGTACTGGTTACAATAGTTATAATTGGCTTGTAAATGGGGTTGCCAGCGGTCAAACAACTCAAACCATCAATGTGAATACTGCTGGCACCTATACAGTAGTAGTAGATTCTAATGGATGCTCTTCAACTTCAAACCCTATTACTGTAACCGTTAGACAAATTCCACAAGCGAATATTTCTGTAACAGGTCCATTGACATTTTGTGAAGGTAAAGGTTCAGTTACATTAACTTCAAGTCCTGCTCAAGGGTATTTATGGTCAACCGGAGAACAAACTCAATCCATTACGGTTACACAATCAGGAATTTATGAAGTAACAATTTCTGACAGTTGTGGGAATTCTACTTCTGCTCCCGTAACAGTTACAGTAAATACCAATCCTATTGCAAATTTCACAACAGACCCCGCCGATACCGTTTTTTCTTTCACTACGGTCCAATTTATTGACCAAAGTTCTAATGATGTAATCTCTTGGTCATGGACTTTCGGCAACGGGCAAGCTTCCGATATTCAAAATCCCACAACAGAATATCAAACAGGCGGTACATACCCAATTACTTTAACGGTTACAAACGGAAATTGCACAGATTCTATCACTAAATATATTTATGTTGATGATGATTCCTATCTCTGGATACCCACAGGTTTCACACCTAATAATGATGGTTTAAATGATACTTGGGATATTTACACCAGAAACATCTCCGATTTTTCAGTTACCGTTTGGAGTAGATGGGGGCATTTAGTTTTCCAATCTACAGACCCTACCGTTCGTTGGAATGGAACTTTTGAAGGTAAAGCTGTCCAAGAAGATGCCTACACTTTCGTTGTTAAAGCAACAACTAAAAAAGGTAAAAAAATACAAAAACTTGGTTCTGTTACCATCATTCGCTAATTTTGCGGCATGGATAATTTAAAATATTATACCGAATTACCGCCCTTACCTTTTAAAGATTATGGAAGGAATATCATATTTTTGATAGAAAAAATTAAAAGTAATCCGAATAAAGAGCAAAGAAATTTCTATGCACAGCAAGTTATAAAATCTATGTCAGCCGTGAATCCAATTCAAAAAGACATGGCTGACTACAAAAAAAAACTTTGGCATCATTTATTTATTTTAGCGAATTATGAACTTGATGTAGATTGCCCCTATGATTTATCGGAAATAGACAAAAAACTTTCTGATATTCCTCACCAAAAACTTAGTTATCAAAATGAAAAACCAAAATACAAACAATATGGAAAAAATATTGAGGTTCTCATTTCTAAGATTATGGAAATGCCAGAAGAAGAGAATAAGAACTTTCAAATTCAAGCTTTAGCAAATTTAATGAAAATTTGTGCTCAAAAAACAAACGAAGAAAAAGTAGAAGATACTACAATTTTTCAACATTTAGCTCATTTATCCAACGGAAAGTTAATTTTAAACAAAGAAGAAGTTACACTTCAATTTATTCCTGTTAATAAAAATAAAAACAACAAAAACCGTAAATTCAACAAAAATCAAAATAGTAATAATAAAAACAAAAAGTTTTTCTTTAATAAAAATAAAAACAAAAAATAACTATGGAATACTTTGAAGTGGAGGGAGGTCATAAACTTCATGGAGAAATTCTTCCTCAAGGTGCCAAAAATGAAGCACTTCAAATCTTATCAGCTGTTATTTTAACAGAAGAAGAGATTATTATAGATAACGTTCCAGAAATTCTGGATGTTTTAAGATTAATTAATATATTAAAAAAATTAGGTGTTGAAGTTTCCAGAATTCAAGAAGGGAAATATTCTTTTATTTCAAAAAATCTTAACGAAGAATATTTAAATTCCCCAGTTTATTTAAAAGATGCGGCAAGTTTGCGTGGCTCTATCATGTTAGTGGGAGCTTTATTAAGTAGATTAGGCTATGCAATTATGCCTAAACCTGGAGGAGATAAAATCGGAAGAAGAAGGTTAGATACTCACTTTCTGGGTATTCAAAAATTAGGCGCTAACTTTATTTATGATAGTGAAAATCAAATTTATAGAGTTTCAAACAATGGAAGTTTAACGGGTAATTATATTCTTCTAGACGAAGCATCAGTTACTGGAACTGCAAATATTATTTTATCATCGGTTTTTGCAAAAGGAACTACTACTATTTTTAATGCCGCCTGTGAACCTTATGTACAACAGCTCTGTAAAATGTTAGTAACCATGGGTGCAAAAATTGAAGGAATAGGTTCTAATCTTTTACACATCACAGGCGTGAACCGTTTAAACGGAACTTTTCATAAAATTCAATCGGATATGATTGAAATTGGTAGTTTTATTGCCATGGCGGCTATGACCCAAAGTCCATTAATTATCAAAAATGCATACCCCGACCAATTAGGAATTATTCCTTATATTTTCCAAAAGTTAGGTATAAAACTCCAATTAGAAACCGATAAAATTATCGTTCCTGAACAAGATATTTACGAAATAGAAACTTTTATTGATGGTAGCATTTTAACAGTTTCGGACCACACTTGGCCAGGTTTTACCCCTGATTTAATCAGCGTTGCTTTAGTTTTAGCCACTCAAGCAAAAGGTACAGTTTTGATTCATCAAAAAATGTTTGAAAGTCGTTTGTTTTTTGTTGATAAACTTATTGATATGGGTGCTCAAATCATTTTGTGCGACCCCCACAGAGCAACTGTAATTGGTTTGGCAAGAAACCATCCCTTAAAAGGCATTTCTATGACTTCACCAGACATTCGCGCTGGTGTAGCTATGCTTATTGCTGCTATGTCTGCTCAAGGAAAAAGTAAAATCTTTAATATTGAACAAATTGACAGAGGCTACATGAAAATAGATGAAAGGCTAAATGCTTTAGGTGCAAAAATTGAACGCAAAACTTCTTCTAATAATTAACAGGTTTATTAATTTTAGGGTTCCCCTACACTAACGATTATGAGTCAGGTTGTTACGTTTACAGTAAGTTTGCCGATGTGGACTTCACTAGCGCTTCGGAATTTCAATAAACTCAATTTATCACAAAACTTTTTTTCTCATAATTCGTAAAAAAAGGCAGTGCTAAACCTTAGAAATCCCTCTCCTAGCAATAATCGTTACGTTTCAATTAAAAAATGAATAAAAATTTAAAAAAAATTTGCAGATAAAAAAATCTTAGTATAATTTTGCAACACTTTTATAAAAAAGAAAAACTGTCCGATGGTGTAATGGTAGCACAGAAGATTTTGGTTCTTTTAGTCAGGGTTCGAATCCTTGTCGGACAACAAAAAATCATAAAATTCCACTTTTTATTAAGTGGATTTTTTATTTCATGAATTGGGTTAGTTAAAATCAAAATTTTATAGATATTTGCAAAATGAAAATTCTAAATTTTCTGATTGCTTTATTATTTTTAGCATTGACTAATCAAAGTAAACTTTTTTCCCAAATTAGTTTAAAAGATTCTTGTGCTAATCTTGGATATTTACATTTTGGTGCAGGTATTGGAAAACCCGCGGGAAATTGGAGTAAAAAATATGGTATAATGCCTCAAGTGGACTTGGAATTTGGCTTCAAGTCAAAAAAAAATTGGTCTTTTACAGGCAATGTTGGTTTTGTTTATACGGATAAAGTAAAAATTCGTACTCAACTATTTCAAGATATTGATACTTTTGATGGTTTGTTAATTGATACCAACGGAGAATTAGTTTTTCCTGATGTTACTGCACAAGGTTGGGCGGGTGGAATAAGACTTGGAAAAACATTCTCATCTTTATTCTGGAAAGACCCTAACCCCAATTCTGGTTTATTTGTTGAAGCTGGATATAAATTCATTAGACACAAGCTCAATATTCAAGTTCCATTAACTTTACCCATTATGCTCAATGATTATCTAAAAGGCTATGACCGCCTTACCTTCTCTCAAGGTGTTAATTTTATTTTGGGATATAGATTTTTCAATAACAAAAGATTTTTAAATTTTATTGCCTTTACAGAATTTGCAGTTTTTTATTCTCAAAATTTAAGAGGTTTTAATTATGATACACGTTCTTTTGATAAACAAAAAACATTAGATGTTCTATCTAGCATGAAAATTATGTGGTGTTTACCTTTATATCAACGTGCTCCTGAAAGTTTTTATTACTACTAAAAAGATGAAATTTAACTTTTTTATTTTATTTTATCTATTGAGTTTTTTATTAAAAGCCCAAAGTCCTACGCAATCTAACAATCAGCCTAAAAAACAACCACAAAAACCCAAAATTATTTACGAATTACATACTACTCATATTCCCTTATTTATAGGTAGTAGTTTCTTTTACTCAATAGGAAATAACTTAGTTAGGAAACAAACTCCCTTATTAGAGCAGGATTTAGTATTTTTAAATAGAAGTTCTGTCAATTTAGTGGATAGATTTGCAACTTACTTATGGTCGCCTACTTTTGCTAGAATTTCTGATGCTACACTAATTTTAAGTGGATTGAGTACACCTCTTTTATTTTTAGACAAAAAAATAAAAAAAGAATGGTTTACGATTGGTTTTATGTTTTTGGAAGCATCAGTTTTATCTTATGGAATTACACAAACCACCAAAGGTTTAACCGACAGAATAAGACCTTTTGTATATAACCCTAACGCTCCCATTGAAAAAAAATTAGAACCCGATGCAAAACATTCCTTTTTCTCAGGTCATACCGCCCTTACTGCGACTTATTCATTTTTAACTTATAAAATTTATTCTGATTTTTATCCTAAATCCGATTTAAAACCTTATTTTTTAGTAGGGGCTATTGGATTACCCTTTCTTACAGCATCTTCTCGTGTTTTAGCGGGCAAACATTATCTTTCTGATGTACTTACAGGTTTTGCTTTGGGAGCTTTAGTGGGTTATGGTTTACCTTATTTACATCGCAAAAAAATTAGACCCAACTCTCCAAGTTCCTCTATCAATATTTTGATTATTCCAAGTTTTTAATTATCTTTGGGGAATTATTCCATCAAAATGAGAAAAATATTGCAATTTTTTTTATTGATATTTTGCATTGCTTGTAAATCACAAAAAACAGAATATCCCTTTCCTGAAAAACTTTCACAATGGAATTTCTTTAAAGATTTGACCCATTTAATCCCTAATGATAAAGTTATTCCTTATGACATCAGTACCCCCCTATTTACTGATTACGCAGAAAAAGCTCGTTTTATTTATGTGCCTAATGACACAAAAATTGTTTATAATGACTCTACTTTTTTTCATTTTCCCGATGAGTCTGTTATTATCAAGAATTTCTTTTACTATTATGATGTAAATCAACCAGAAAAAGGAAAAAGAATAATTGAGACGCGTTTGTTGTATAAAAAAAATGGTTCTTGGATACCTTTAACCTATCAATGGAGAGAAAATCAAAAAGATGCAGAAATCTTATTTGCAGGGAATTATGTTCCCATAGAATGGAAAGACTACGAAGGTAAAACTCAAAAAATTGAGTATAAAATTCCCAATTTAAATCAATGTAAGAGTTGTCATGAAAATCAAGGAGTGATACAGCCTATTGGTATTAAAGCCAAGCATTTAAACAAAAATTTTATTTACAATCACGGAGAAGAAAATCAATTATCCTATTGGCTAAAAAACAATATCTTAGAAGGATTACCTATGAATCATCCAATACCTCAATTAGCGAATTTTGAAGATACTACCAAAAATATAAACGATAGAGCCAGAGCTTGGTTAGATATTAATTGTGCCCATTGTCATAATCCAAAAGGACCTGCCGCAACTTCAGGATTATTTTTAAATAGTGAAGAAACCTATCCTGTTCATTTGGGAATTATGAAAAGCCCTGTTGCCGCAGGTAAAGGTACAGGGGGTAACTCTTTTGATATAGTTCCTGGAAAACCTAATGAATCCATTCTGTATTATCGGATGACTAGTAATGACCCCGGAGAAATGATGCCAGAACTCGGTAGAACCATCGTTCATAAAGAAAGCTTAAAATTAATTCATGATTGGATTAAAAGTTTGAAACAATAGGCATAATTTTTGCATGTTTATTCTTTTAAATAAATAATTTTAAACGCTGAATGTATCATCAAATTATTAAAAAACTCTTGCCTTCAATACAAAAAACTGCAGAATTTATTAGCAAGGAATTTATCAGTTTTGACCCTGCTAATATAGAAATTAAAGGTCATAATGATTTAGTTTCTTACGTAGACAAAACCGCTGAGTCCATGTTGGAAGAGGCTTGCTTAAAAATTACTCCAAATTCAGGATTTATTAACGAAGAAACCGGCATTAAATCCCCTGATTCTGAATTTGTTTGGATTATTGACCCATTAGATGGAACTACCAATTTTATGCAAAAAATTCCTGTTTTTGCCATTTCCATTGCTTTACAGCATCAAGGAAAATTAGTTTTAGGAATTGTTCATGAAGTCAATCGTTTTGAGACTTTTACAGCCATCAAGGGACAAGGTGCTTTTCTCAATGGAAAACCCATTAAAGTTACTAATGAAAATGAGCTTTCACAAGTAGTAGTAGCTACCGGTTTTCCTTATTCAAATTTTTATAATTTAGAAGATTACATGGAAATGTTTAAAGAATTTTTGTATAGCACGAGAGGTTTAAGAAGACTAGGTTCTGCAGCAGTAGATTTAGCTTTTACTGCCGCTGGACGCTTTGGAGGCTTTTTTGAAGCCAATTTAAAACCTTGGGACATTGCCGCAGGTACACTAATTGTCCAAGAAGCTGGTGGTTTAGTAACTGATTATCAAGGAAATCCAGATTGTATTTTCGGCAATTCTATTTTAGCCTCCACTCCCATAATCCATGAACAAATGATGCAAATTATTCAAAAAAACGTAAAAGTAAGTTAAAAAATTGAAGCATTTTATTTAAGGGTCCTAATTTCTTCTGACTTTTTCAATTTTTTTTGAAAGTATGTATTTTTCATAATATATTTGCAGGAAAAAAATAATGTCAAAATTCAACCTTCTGTTTCTTATATTCAGCTTTATTTTTCTGAAAGTTCATGGGCAAATTAATCCTGAAAACATTCAAATCATTAGGGACTCATGGGGAGTTCCTCATATTTACGGTAAAACAGATGCAGAAACAGCTTATGGATTGGCTTGGGCTCATTGTGAAGATGATTTTCCTACGTTACAATATCAATTAATTCGTTACAAAGGTAGATTAGGGGAGTATGAAGGTATCAATGGTGCATTAAGTGATTTTTTTTATCAATACATCAAAACTCAAGAAACCGTTGAAAAAGAATATCAATATCTTTCAAAAGAATATTTAACATTTTTAAATGGGTATGTTCAAGGGGTGAATGATTATGCTAAAAAACATCCCAAAGAAATTCTTATGAAAGGGTTATTTCCTATAACAGACAAAGATATTCTGGGAGGTTATGTGATGACTACTGCCGCTATGGTGGGTTTACCTTACGCATTAGATTATGTTTTAAAAGGAAAAGCTGATGATTATATGTTTAGACCCGGCTCAAGAGCTGAACATAAATATAATGGAAAACCCATTCGAGGTTTAGAAAACCCCTTTGACCATGAAATTACTATGGGTTCAAATGCAATTGCAGTACATCATACCGCAGCAAAAGATAAAAAAAATCATATTGTTATCAATCCCCATATAGGATTAGATGATGTTATTTATTGGTATGAAGCGCACATGGTAAGTGAAGAAGGATTAAATATTCTCGGTGCACTTTTCCCTGGTGCAACTAGTCCTGGTTTAGGTGCAACACCTCATCATGCTTGGGCTATGACTTTTAACTGGCCAGATTATGTGGATATTTATAGAATGGAACTCAATCCCAAAAACAAAAATCAATATTTATGGGATGGTCAATATTATGATTTTGAAAAACGAAAAATTAAACTAAAAATTAAGATTGCTGGTATTCCTATAAAAGTAAAAAAAGTTGCTTATTGGTGCCATTATGGACCTGCCTATAAAATCAAAGATGGAAGAATATTTGCTACACGACATGCGGCTAATGTAACCACCAAAGCAGGAGAACAATGGTATAGAATGGCAAAAGCACAAACTTTTGATGAGTTCAAAGAAGTTTTAAAGATGCGTAATATCCCTTTGTTTAATATCATTTATTCCGATAAAGACAACATTATGTATTTTTTTAATGCCGCTTTACCCAAAAGAAATCCTAAATACAATTGGCAAAAAACGCTTCCTGGGAATACCTCTGAAACATTATGGAATGAATTTCTAACTTACGAAGAACTTCCCAAAGTAATTAATCCTGAATGTGGTTTTGTTTATAATACCAATAATTCACCATTTTATGCAACTTGCTCTCCTGATAATTGCGATAAAAATCAATTTGAAAATATTCATGCTTGGGATTGGAATCGCCAAAATAACAGAGCTTTACGCTTAGAACAACTTTTAAGTGAACATACCTCCTTTGATATGGATTTACTCAAAAAAATCAAATATGACGATAAATACCCTGTAAATGGTGGAGTCTATAAAACTCACCAACAAATTTTTAATTTAGACCCCAATAAATATCCTGATATTAAAGATGCCATAGAACTCCTAAAAACTTGGAATTTAGGAACTGATACATTAAACAAAGTGTGTCCATTATTAGTAGTTGCTTTTGATTATATATTTGCAAATACAAATTCAGGATACGTTGAATTAGAAACCGGAATTTCAATCAGTGAAAAATTAATGATTGATGCCATTCGTTACTCAAAAAAATGGTTATTAAAACATTATAAAAAAATAGACCCTACTTTTGGGGAAGTTCAACGTATCCGTAGAAAAGGCTCAAAAGAGAATTTTGCGATTAGCGGTATGCCAGAAATGTTATCGCCTATCGCCTCCAAGGTCATGAAAAAAGAAGGTTATTTATTACCTGTTAATGGAGATACTTATATTCAGTTTGTAACTTATGGAGAAAATGGTTTAGAAAAAATTGAAACTATTGTCCCTATGGGTGCATCAAGAAGGGTAAATTCCCCCCATTATACAGACCAAATGCAAATTTTTGCACAAAGAAAAGTTAAATCCATGACCTTGAATAGAGAAGAAATTCTCAAAAATGCAGAAAAAGTGTATTCGCCTAAATAAACAAATCCTATTTCACACATGCAACACTCAATTCTCTAAACTGCTATCCTTTTCATTCTAAATTGATATTTTGGGTGCGTTGCCCAGTAAAATTTTTAAAAAGTTAAAGAATCATCAATTAAAAATAAAACCATAAAAAATTTGACAAAAATATTTTTTTTCATTATTTTTACGAAAATTTCTGAATAAAGTATGTCTTCTATTGGTGGATATTTAACGGTTTCTGGATTGTGTGCTGTAAAATATATGATTGGTGTAGCAAGTGGTTTAGCTACTAATTTTAGCTTTACAGAACTGTTTTTGTGCTATTTTATAGGTGGATCTGTTGGTATGGTTTTATATACTTTATTTGGTGAAAAAATTATGTCTTGGTGGAAAAATAGAAAAAGTCAAAAAATAGAAAATATAGAGAACTTACCTCCTAAGAATGACTGGAAAGTAAAAGTTTGGAACAAATTTGGTTTAATAGGTATTGCTATTTTAACCCCTCCCATACTCTCACAGCCAGTAGGTACAGCGATTTCGTTAGGTTTTGGGGCACCTGCATTCAAAGTAATTATAGCTATGTGTAGCAGTATGTTTGTATGGTCTCTTATTTTTGCTTATGCAGGGAATACCATCATGCAATGGTTTTAATTATTTAATTTGGGGGGATTTAATTCCACCTTATAGTGTATAAAAGACTGATGAAAAAAAGGAAATAAATTTCTAATTTTGTAGTATTCAGCTTGACTTTTCAGCATAATTCCCCCACTTACTATTTTTTTTTCCAAATACAAGGCCATGCTTTTAAAATCATGAGGATAAATTGGAAAAAAATATTCAAAGGAAATCTTTTTGTAAACTAAATATTGAATAGCAAAAGGTTGAAGACTATTATTTTGCATGGGAAGAGCTAAATACTTTCCTTTGGTTAAAAGTTCATTCCATGAATTGATTTGAGTATCTGCAATTGCTAAAACCAAAGCATCTCTCTCTAAAAGTTTTTTATTCTTAAAATACAAACCAAATTTTTTAGAATAAGAAGTATCAAAACTAATAAAAACATCGGGTTTTTTTCCCATTTTTATAGCTTGAAATAAAAAGTCAGTGTTATAAACATAAACCTCAATAGATTTATTAGGATATTTTTGTTTATACTCTTCAACAATAGCATTTCCATAAACCTCAGAAACTTCGTCTATATAAATAATAAATTTATCTTGAAAACAAGAATTTAAATACAACGCACTTAAAATGAGTAAAAATTTAATTTTTAATTTCGTAATCATTTTCTAAAAATTTGAGTTGAACGGAATGTTGAGTAATTTCTAGATAGGAAAAATGATGTATCCAGTCACCCATAACTATCATAGTTTGTTGATTGATATTGGTCTTTAAAATAGGTAGATGCCTATGACCAAATACAAAATATTGAACATCTGTTAATTGCAAACTTTTGCGAGTAAAGTATTGATAAATCCATTCCTTTTCACCATGATATATAGCATCAGAAATTTGGTGAGTTTTTCTACTTTTTTTAGAAAAATAGTTTGCTAAACTTATACCTAAATCAGGGTGAATCCAACGAAAACAAAATTGTAAAAATGAATTTTTAAAACACTTTTTCATGATTTTAAATCCATAATCTTTTGGACCGAGACCATCACCATGAGCTAAAAAAAATTTTTTACCGAACCATTCTTTGATTTGTGGTTGGTGAAAAACAGGTATATCTAAATAATCAGGGAAATAATTTTTTAACCATAAATCATGATTACCTGAAAAAAGAGAAACATTAGTTCCATTTTCTTGAAGTTCAGCAAGCTTTGCTAAGATTCTAAAATAACCTTTTGGGACTACGTGCTTATACTCAAACCAAAAATCAAATAAATCACCCAGAATGATAATTTCTTGTATATCATTCTGTTTATTCATGAATTGAATAAATTTTTTTTCTCTTTGTATGGATTGTTTTGGATTAGGAATACCTAAATGAAAATCCGCAAAAATAAGAATTTTGGATTTCACTTTTTTTATGAAGCAAAGGAAGTAGGAAAAGGTCTTGGACCAATTAAATTTTCTACATCACTTTGAAGTAAAACTTCTTTTTCCAATAATGATTTAGCAATTTTTTCTAATTGTTCTCTTTTTTCAATCAATAAATTTTTGACACGATTATAAGCAAAATCAATTAGTTTTCTTACTTCATCATCAATAAGTTTGGCGGTTTGGTCAGAATAGGGTTTGGTCAAAGACATATCAGAATTTGAGTCATAGAAAGAAACGTTTCCAACTTTGTCATTCATACCAAAATAACTTACCATTGCATAAGCTTTTTGTGTAACTTTTTGTAAATCATCAAGAGCACCGGTAGAAATTTCATTAAATACAATTTCTTCTGCGGCTCTACCTGCAAGAGAAACACACATTTCGTCAATTAATTTTGGATATGGAGTAATTATTCGTTCTTCTGGTTGATATAGGGCGTAGCCTAATGCCATACCTCTTGGAATAATAGTAACTTTCACTAATGGAGAACCATATTTTAAGAACCAACCAGCAATGCAATGCCCAGCCTCATGGTAGGCAATAGTTACTTTTTCTTCAGGATGAATTACACGACTTTTCTTTTCAAGACCAAGCAGAACTCTATCAATAGCCTGCATAAAATCTTCCATAGATACTTGTTCTTTATCTTTTCTTGAAGCAATCAAAGCGGCTTCATTACAAACATTAGCAATATCAGCACCGACAAAACCTGGAGTCTGAGCTGCTAATTTTGCAACATCAACATCATTACTAATGGTAATCTTGGTTAAATGCACTTTAAAAATAGCCTCACGTTCCTTAATTTCAGGTCTATCTACCATGATTTGCCTATCAAAACGACCGGGACGTAATAAAGCAGCATCAAGAATATCCGCTCTATTGGTAGCAGCCATAATGATAACTCCAGAATCCGTATTAAAACCATCCATTTCCACTAGAAGCTGGTTAAGGGTATTTTCTCTTTCATCATTACCACCTGTAAAATTACCTCTACCTCTCTGGCGACCAATCGCATCAATTTCATCAATAAAAATGATACAAGGAGCTTTTTCTTTAGCAGTTTTAAATAAATCTCTAACTCTTGCAGCACCCACACCCACAAACATTTCCACAAAATCTGAACCACTTAAACTAAAAAATGGTACACCCGCTTCACCAGCAACGGCTTTTGCTAACAAAGTTTTACCTGTTCCTGGAGGTCCTACCAACAAAACGCCTTTGGGCATTTTTCCGCCTAATTTCGTAAATTTTTTAGGATTTTTTAAAAATTCTACAACCTCCATTACTTCTTGTTTCGCTTCTTCTAAACCTGCAACATTAGAAAAATTTACATTAATTTTATTATCTTCATCAAATAAAGTAGCTTTACTTTTTCCTATATTAAAAATTTGCCCTCCACCCATGCTTGCACCAATTCTTCTCATAAAAAATAATGAAATCAAAATAAGAATGGCAATAGGAAGCATCAAAGATATAAAAGAACCAAAATAATCCGTTCTTTCTACAATCTCATACGGAATACGATTTTGGATTAAAAATTCTTCAAATTTTTCACCTGATATAACTTTAAAAGTAAAGTCAGGATAAATACTGCCAAATAATTCAGGTTTATTTTTTTTCTCTGTTGGCAAAGTTTTTTGTCCTTCCTCATTTAAAAAAACTTCAATAAGTTTTTCATTTACAACATTAACTTTTCTGACTAAATTTTTGGCAACTAATTCATTAGCAAATTTATCATAGGAAATTTCATCACCAGTTTTACGTTCTGGCAAAAACAAAAATGACAATATGATAAATAAAAATATGATACCATATATCCAGAAAAAGTTAAATCCGCTTTTAGGTTGTTCTTCGTTTGACATTCTGTTGTTACTTGTTTTTGAGGTTTTTATTTACAAACAAATTTATAAAAAAATTGTTCAATTATCTTGTTTTAAACAATTCGCAAAGATACGATTTTTTTTGTTTCAAAAAATGGTTCTTGTATTTTTTGTGATATTTCATAAACATCATATGGTATTTTAATTTGTTTTAGCTCTTCATCAAAATCTCCGCCTTTTATGTAAATAATATTTTTTTTAACATTTTTTTTTACTACATTATAGAAATTAGGCAAAGAAGTTACAGCCCTAGCTGTCAATATGTCATGTTTATCTTTATATTCTTCTACCCTACTCCATATCACTTTGATATTTTTTAAGTTCAATCGCAATTTAATATCCTCAATAATCTTTAGTTTCTTTTGAATGCTATCCAACAAAAAAAATTGAACCTTTGGCAAAGCAATAGCTAAAGGAATCCCCGGAAATCCACCACCAGTTCCTACATCTAAAACTTCCATTCCCTCTTGAATGGTTATAAATTTTAAGATACTTAATGAATGTAGATAATGATGACACTCAATGTTTTGTATATCTTTTCTAGAAATAACATTAATTTTTTCATTCCATTCTTTATGAAGATTCAAAGAAATTTCTAGCTTTTCTAAAACTTCGGTATGAAATTCAGGAAAATATTTAGGAATAAATTCTAACATCTAAAACAATAAATTGGGATTTTCAATAACTAATGGAATTTTACAATCATCAGGTTTAAGTTTGGGATTACAATGGTACCCCCAAATTTGATAATCACTTAAAAAAACTTCTATATCCTTGTAATATGCATGTGCAGCTTTGGCTAATGAATTAAATGTAATATCATGAAATACAGTAATTTGTCCATTCAAATTAAGTTTATGAATTTCTTGGAAAAGATATCCAGAATCATTCAAATCTCCACTATAAATTATATGATTTTGATTTTCAGTAAATATATACCCAAAAGTTTGCATATCAGGATAATGACGATTAAATGTATCAATTAGAGTAATAAAATCAGGTAAATCCTCAATTTCAATGAATTTCAAAGCATTTTTTTGAGAAAAATTCAAAAAATTTATTAACTCTTTATGAAATTGTAAAGGTGCAATTAACTTAACTTTTTTTTGAGGTTGAAAAAAATATAAATAAAAAATTAAAGTAGACAGTGAACCCACATGATCGTCATGTAAATGAGTTATAAGAATATAGTCAATTTCTGGAATTAAGTTTAATTGGATAAGTCTTGGAAAAACCGTATGCCCACAATCCACCAAAATTTTTTTTCCATTACAATTTACTATCGCTGAACTATTTCCATATTCAATATCAAAAGCTCCTCCCGTTCCTATAAATTTTATATCCATGATACCTATGCAAATTTATATATAATTCCAATTAAAAATCCAATTTATAAACTGTTATTTCGTTGGGTTTTGTTTGAATAATTAAGAATGAATGAATTATAAAACTGTTTATGAATTGGGTATCTTGAAAAGCGTTATGAAAAATCTGAACGTTTTGATGCAAGATTTCAATAGATTTTGGTGTAATTATTATTTTAACATTTTGATATTCAAAAATTTGTTCAATATCAGTAACTTTTGGAAACAAAAACTGATTCGTGTTATGGCTTGGAAAACTAACGGTTTGTTTTTTATCAAAAATCTTATAGGTAAAATTATCGTGATAATATTCAAGATTTTGTGCTTCTGGTTCATCAAGTATATAATCTTTTAAAACCCAATCATAAACTTTTATTCCTTTAACAATAGGCAAAACCTTTGAAGGAAATAATTTAAAAACCAAAAAATTATGAGCAGCAAAATCTAACAACTGTTTTTCTTGATATTCTAAAACAAATTCTACTTTTGAGTGATTTAAATCTAAAACATATAAAAATAAATTGGAGTTTTGAGTATTCAGAATTTCTACAAAAAGTAAGTGCTTATTTAAATGAGGGATAACTCTAAAAACTTTATTATTAAAAGAAAAAGTCTGAAATTTAATCATATAAAACGGTAATATTAAATAAAAAATCATGAATTCAATATGCTAATCAATTCCATAAATCATAGACTATTGTAAATTTATAACTTGCCAACCAAGAAATTTAAAAATATTTAAAAAGGGTTGAAAGAATTACAAATTGTTTTTTCAAACTAAAAATATTAATTTTGCGTTCATAAAGGCATGGCAAAAGTTAGTATAGATATAGTTAGTGGGGATTTAATGCCTGATAAAATCCACTTTGGTATTGATTTAGGGACCACCAATTCTTTAATTGCTTATGTAAAAGATGGGCAACCTCAATGTATAGCTGATTTTGGTAAAGATGTAATTATCCCTTCTATTTTACATTTTGATTCTTCGGGAATCCTACAAGTGGGTGAAGATGCAAAGCATTTTTTAATTTCTGACCCTCAAAATACTATTTTTTCTGTTAAACGATTATTAGGAAAATCTTATAAGGATATTCAGCAAGACATATCTCATTTTAGTTATAAAATTATTGATAACGGAGAAAATGAATTAGTAAAAATACAAATTGGAAATCAATTTTATAGCCCTATTGAATTATCTGCTTTCATTTTAAAAGAACTCAAACAAAGAGCAGAACATAGGCTTAAAGTGCCTGTTGAAGACGTTGTCATTACTGTACCTGCTTATTTTAATGATTCTCAAAGACAAGCAACAAAAGATGCAGGAAAATTAGCGGGATTAAATGTTTTGAGAATTATTTCAGAACCTACTGCTGCTGCTTTAGCTTATGGTATGGGATTATCCAACAAAGAAGAAAAACAAAATATTGTTGTTTATGATTTAGGTGGAGGTACTTTTGATGTTACTATTTTAACTTTAGAAGATGGTGTTTTTGATATCCTTTCCACGAATGGTGATACTTATTTAGGTGGTGATGACATGGATAAAACCATCGTGAATCATTGGTTAGATTTGCATAAAATAGAACATCAATATCTTATTGATAACAAAGATTTTTCTCAACAAATAAGATTACTTGCTGAAAATGCAAAAAAATATTTAACCAATCATCCTTCATTTGAGAGTGAAATTATTTATAATCAAAAAAATATCCTTCTCAATCTTTCCCTTGATAAATTCAATGAACTTATAACCCCTTTAGTTCAAAAAACTTTAGACTGCTGTAATGCCGCATTAAAAGATGCTAATTTAAAAAAAGAAAATATTGACAAAGTCATTTTAGTAGGTGGTAGCACAAGAGTGCCATTGGTAAAACAAAAAGTAGAAGAATTTTTTGGGAAAAAACCTTTGGATAATATTGACCCCAATCAAATTGTGGCATTGGGCGCAGCTTTACAAGCCGATGCTTTTTTGGGTAATTCCGAGGTTTATTTAGCAGATATTACTCCTTTGTCCTTAGGAATAGAAACCGTTGGAGGTTTAATGGATGTGATTATACCTAGAAATACCAAAATCCCCACACACGTAGCAAAACATTATACCACTTCTGTGGATGGTCAAGTCAACTTAAAAATTGCAGTTTTTCAAGGAGAAAGGGAATTAGTAAAAGAAAACAGAAAACTAGGTGAATTTACTTTAAAAGGCATACCTGCTATGCCTGCTGGTTTGCCTAAAATTGAAATTCAATTTTTTATTGATGCTGATGGAATTCTAAAAGTTACAGCCAAAGAATTAAGAAGTGGCATAGAACAAACCATTGATATTCAGCCTTCCTTTGGTTTAACCGATGAAGAAGTAGAAAAAAGACTTTTAGATTCTATTGAAAATGCTAAACAAGATATAGAAACTCGTTTAATTTTAGAAGCCAAAGAAGAAGCTAAACACATTCTTTATACCACAGAAAAGTTTTTAAAAAATCATGAAAAATTATTAACCCCTGATGAAATTTACGGTACTCAAAAATTAATGATTCAATTAAGCGAAAACCTAAAATCAGAAAATAGAAATCAAATACAAAATGCTATTGAAGAACTAAATGAATTTTGTAAACCCTTCGCCCAACGTGTAATGGATTCCGCTATTCAGCAAGCACTTTTTGGTAAAAACATTAACGATGAATTTTAATACATGCATTTATTAGTTACAACCGTTGTTTTAAACATATTAATTATTAATGGATTAGTTTTTTTAGCTACTTCCTTACACGAAAATTGGCTTCAATACTTTTTACTTTTTAAAACAGACTTATTCCATGTTAGAGAAAATTTAGGTTTATCAGCTTATGGTCCAGAATTTTTTGAACCCATTCAATTAATTACCTATTTCTTCTCTCATGCGAGTTTTTTACACTTACTTTTTAACTCTTTTGCATTAGTCAGCATTGGTTCTATGGTAGAATTATCCATGGGTGTAAGAAAATTTTTACAATTTTATTTGTTTGTGGGTATCATGGGGGGTATTTTAATATCTTTTTTTGACCCATCGCCTAATCCAGTACTTGGAGCTTCCGTACCAATCTCTGGGATTTTGGTAGGTTTTGGTTATTATTATCCGGAAAGAACTTTGATTATTTTTCCAATTCCTATCCCTATTAGATCCAGAACCTTAGTAGCAGGTTTCATTGGTATTAGTTTACTAATGGTTCTCATCAATGAACAATCAGGAATTTCTCATTTTGGTCATTTAGTGGGTGCTTTATTGGGACTGGCTTATTTTGCAGTACTACCCAAAAAAAGAAGAAGATAAATTAAATTCCAGATTCCTTTTAATTTTTTGGGCGTGCCCTTGCTACACTGGGTGTCGAGTTGCTACGTTTACACTGAGCTTGCCGAAGTGGCTTCAACTTCGGCAAGCTCAATATATATCACAATCCTTTTCGCTTCGCTCAAATTCGTGGTCAATGAGTATTATCGATTGTGACCTTCGCATCCCTCACGCTAATACAAGCCTAAAACTTCGCCATCTTATTATAACAAAAAGAGACTATTCCAATTTCTTGAAAAAGTCTCTTACATTAATAACAATCAAAAAATTATCTCCAACCGCCACCTAAAGCTTTATAAAGTCCAATTTTGGATTTCCATTCATTTAATTTGATTTCAATGAGTTCTAATTTTGCAAATAAAGCTTCTGTTTGAGTTAAGAGAATTTCTAAATAATCAGCTCTTGCAGATATAAACAAATTATTGGCTATGTTGATAGATTGTACCAGTATTTCCACTTCTTGCTTTTTAGTTTGATAACTCTTTGCAAAGTTATTTAAGAAGCTCAATTGATTTTGAACTTCTAAATAAGCATTTAAACACGTTTTTTCGTATTCTAAAACAGCTTGTATTTGTTTAGCATTTGCAGTATAGTAATTAGCTTTAATTTTGTTTTTATTAATCAAAGGACCCGTTAAATCTGATATAAATCTAAATAAAAATGCGTGGGGGCTAAACATAACTGTAGGGTCAAAGGATTGAATACCCGCCAAAAGATTTACTCCCAGAGAAGGATAAAATTCTGCTCTTGCAACCAAAACTTCTAATTCCGTTGCTTTCATTTCATATAAAGCTCTCTGTATATCGGGTCTATTGACTAAAAGTTGTTGAGGACTTCCAATAAAAATACTAGAATTAACTGTATTCCAGAATGTATTAGAACTTCTAGGAATCGGTTGAGGATTTCTACCTAAAAGAAAATGAATACGATTTTCAGATTCTATTATACGATTTAAAACTTGGTATTTTAAATTTTGAGTTTTTAACAATTGAGCTTCAAAACGATTAACAGCCAACTGGCTCACTTTGGAAGCAATTTTTTGTTCTTTAATAATTTTTAAAGCTTGTTTTTGAATTTCTATATTTTCTTCAATGGTTTGAAGTAAAATATCTAAAGCAATCAACTCATAATAATTCTCAGCAATTTCAGAAACCAAACGAGTTACTAAAAAATTACGACCTTCATTTGAAGCTAAATATTTCATTTGGGCGGCTTTTTTTGCATTACGCAATTTTTTCCATATATCTATTTCCCAACGAAAATTTAAACCTAAATTCATATCAGGCATAGGTTTAGGAAAATGCTTTCCTTCTTCATATTCAACGTTCTCTTCTACTGCACCCAGTTTGGTATATTGGGATTCTTTTTCTAAACCTAAACCAGTAGCCCAATTTACAAAAGGCAAATATTCTCCTTTTCTTGCTTGTATTTCAAACTGATTTATAGCAATTTCTTGAGAAAAAATTTGTAATTCTTGATTATTTTGTATAGCATAATCAATTAATTGAACTAGATTTTCATCTTGATAAAATAACTTCCAATTTTTTTGAACTACGTTTTGAGTATCAAAAGAAGTAATATTAGAATATTTTTGAGATAAAAAATCTTTGGGATTTCTGGAAGTAATAGTGGGTATTTTGCAACTTTGAAGTAAAATTACTAGTACCAAAAAAGAAGTTCCTATTTTTAATAATTGTTTTTTCATGACTTTTGTATTAAAAGTATTAAGACCATTTTTCATCATTTTTATGACCCAAATCTGGCAAATATTTGTCGTCTTGTGCTTCTTTGGGCATAATTTTGGATTTATTATTTAAACCTGAAAAGATATAAAATAAACCGGGAATAATAAATACTCCAATAATTGTACCTAGTAACATCCCGCCAAAAGCAGAAGAACCAATCGTTTTACTACCCATAGCGGAAGGTCCTTTGGCAAATAATAAGGGAACTAATCCTGCAATAAATGCAAATGAAGTCATTAATATGGGTCTAAAACGAAGTTTGGCACCTTTTAAAGCGGCTTCTAAAATAGGAACACCATGTTTTTGTTGTTGTAAAGCAAACTCAACTATTAAAATTGCATTTTTACCCAATAATCCTACTAGCATGATTAAACCTATTTGAGCGTAAACGTCATTTCCTAATCCCATGAAAAGCAACATACTAAATGCACCAAATATTCCAATGGGTATGGTTAATAATACTGCCAAAGGAATAATAAAACTTTCATATTGAGAAGCTAAAACTAAGTAAACGAAAACTAATACTACTAAAAAAACAAAAATTGCTTCGTTTCCTCTTCTTGCTTCATCGTAAGATAAACCTTCCCATGCAATATCATAGCCATGAGGTAAAGTTTTTTCTGCTACTTCTTTGATGGCTTGCATCGCTTGACCCGTTGTATAACCGGAAGCAGGTCTTCCTCTGATAGTTGAAGACATATACAAATTAAAACGTGTAATTTCGTTAGGTCCTTGAGTTTTTTCTAATTTCATAAAAGAAGACAAAGGAACCATTTCACCTGCTTCATTTTTACAAAAATATTCAAAACATCGGAAGGAATTCTTCGATATTCAGGAGCTGCTTGGGTATAAACTTTAAAAAAGTTATTAAAACGTGTAAATCCTAATTCGTAAGTACTACCAATTAAAATATTGAGGTTTTCCATGGCTTTTCCTATACTAATACCTTTTTGCATGGCTAAACCATTATCCACAATTACCTCATATTGAGGGAAATTAGAAGCATAAAACGTAAATAAACCGGTAAGTTCTGGACGTTTTCTTAAAGAATCCATAAATTCTTTGTTAATAAAATCAAATTGTTGGTAATCAATGGTAGTATTTTTGTTTAGCATACGTAAAGAAAAGCCATCAGAAGAACCATAACCAGGCACAGCTGGCGGTTCAAAAAATTCAACAATAGCTCCTAATCCCTGCGATTTTTCTTCTAATTCTTCAATAATATCATGAACAGAGTTTTTTCTATGCTCCCAATCTTTTAGATTGATTAAACAAGTACCTGCATTAGAACCTCTTCCTTCCGTTAAAATTTCATAACCAGCTAAAGCAGTTACCGATTGAACACCTTCAATTCCTTTCGCAATTTTTTGTAATTTTTTAGAAACATCATTAGTAATTTCTAATGTAGTTCCAGGAGGGGTTTGTACAATCGCATAGATAATACCTTGGTCATCATTGGGAATAAATCCAGAAGGTAAATGATTATTAGTGAAAAATATACCCAAACCCACTATTCCTAATACACCAAAGGTAATTAATTTTCTATCTACAATTCTTTTCAAAATATTAGAATAACCACCTGTGAGTTTCTCAAAAAAAACATTAAAAATTTGGATAAATTTAGCAATAAAGTTTTTCGGTTTTTCATCATGATGAATAGGTTTTAAAATTAAAACACAAAGAATGGGAGTTAGTGTTAAAGCAATGATACCCGATAAAATAATGGCACTTGCCATGGTAATGGAGAATTGTCTATAAAAAATACCTACAGGTCCCGACATAAAAGAAATAGGGATAAAAACTGAAGCCATAACTAAAGTAATCGCAATTACTGCACTACTAATTTCTCCTATCACTCTTTTGACTGCTTGATAAGGACTTACGTGGTCTTCTTCCATTTTTGCATGAACGGCTTCAACCACTACGATGGCATCATCTACTACAATACCAATAGCTAAAACTAATACAAAAAGGGTTATTAAGTTTATAGAAATCCCTAACATTTTCATGAATATAAAAGCACCAATCAAAGAAATGGGTACTGCAATAATCGGAATTAAAGTAGAACGCCAATCTCCTAAGAACAAAAACACAACAATAGCGACTAAAACAAAGGCTTCTATAAGGGTATGAATTACTTGATCCATAGAAGCATAAACGAAATTGGAAACATCATACGAAATTTCATAATCAATACCCACAGGAAAATCTTTTTTCATTTCTTGAAGTTTGGTTTTGATTTGATGAATTACTTCAATGGCATTAGAACCAAAGTCTTGCTTTAATACAATAGATGCAGCAGGGTAACCATCTTTATTGGTATAAATATCATAAAATTCGATTCCTAATTCCACTGTAGCAACATCTTTTAGTTTCAGAATTTCACCATCTTTATTGGCTCTTATAATAATGCTTTCATATTCTTCGGGTTTAGAATAACGACCTTTGTAGAATAAAGTATATTCGGTAGATTGGGTAGTTTTACCAGAAGCTTGCCCTAAACGACCCGGACGGCCAATAAAACTTTGTTCTTCCATTGCTTTCATAACTTCTTCAACAGAAACATTATAAGCTCTTAATTTATCAGGTTTTAACCATACTCTCATAGCATACAAGCGGCTACCTAAAATTTGAGCTCTAGCTAAACCTTTTATTCTTTGTAGTTCTGGTAAAATATGTATATTAGTATAATTATAAAGAAATTTTTCATCAGCATTAGGGTCAGTACTATAAACATTTACATACATTAACATACTCGGTTGAATGGGAGTAATAATAATACCTTCCCTTTGAACTAATGGAGGTAGGTTGTTCATGATTTGGTCTACCCTAGTTTTTACATTGACGACAGCCGTTGCTGGATTTACGCTAGGGTCAAAAACCACTTGAATAGTTGCTTCTCCCGCACTGGTTGCATCAGAAATGAGATAAAGCATTCCTGGTGTACCGTTAATGGCTCTTTCTAAGGGTATTAAGGTGGTTTCTACTAATACTTTTGCACTTGCTCCGGGATACGCTAAAAAAATATTCACCCTTGGTGGAGCAATTTCTGGCAACTGGGTAATCGGTAATGTATTGATAGCAACATAACCAAGGAATACTATTCCTAACGATAAAGCTATCGCTAATATAGGTTTTTTTAAAATTCCACTAAACATAACTTTAAAATTTAGAAAATGTTATTCCGCTTTAATTTGTTGAACTTGTTTCACTAATTCAGAAAATTCCACTAGAATCGGTACAATTTTATCATTCTCATGAACCTTGTTAATCCCCTCAACCAAAATTCTATCCTTAGGTTTTAATCCTTCTTTCAATACTAAAATATAGGGTAATTCTGCTTGTGAGTTGATTTCTTTTGTATGAAGTTCATTATTTTCGTTTACAAGAAATACATATTTTTTATCGAGAACTTCAAAAGTAGCAGATTGAGGGATTAATATCGCTTTTTCTAACTGAATAGGTAATAATACCAGACCGGTCTCACCATTTCTTAAAATTCCATTTTTATTTGTAAAGTTTGCACGAAATGCTATATTTCCTGTTTCAGTATTAAAATCTGCTTCAATAGTTTCAATAAAACCTTCATTTTCAAACATTTTTTGATTAGCCATTTTTAATTTGACTTTTCGGTTTTTCAAATCCACATTTTTGGAAACATAGTCTAAATATTCACTTTCAGGAACATTGAAGTAAACCCAAAGTTTACGGTTATCGGAAAGAGTAGTTAATAATTCTCCTTCTTCTAAAAGAGAACCTAATCTAACCTCTTTAAATCTTCCTATAATTCCATCAAAAGGGGCGCGAATTTCTGTAAATCCTAAATGCGTTTTTGCAAGAGCTAATTCGGCTTTTGCTTTTTCTAATTTTGCTTTTACCAAAGCTAATTCACTAGTTGAAACGATATTGCTATCTACTAACCTTTTGGTATTTTGGTATTCAATTTCTATATAATTCACCTCAGCTTGTGCTTTTTGAACTTCCGCTTGGTAAACTATGGGTAATATCTGAAATAAAAGTTGTCCTTTTTTTACATATTGGCCTTCATCTATTAAAATTTTTTCTAAGTAACCTTTTTCCAAGGCTCTAACTTCAATATGTTGAATAGAACGTATTTGACAAACGTATTCTTTGAATATCGTGGTATCCTTTTGTACAGGATTCGTAACCTTGAGTTTTAAAGGCTCATGCTTTTGATGATGCCCATGACGGCACCCAATATTTGATATGGTTATAAAACCGAATATAACTGATAAAATGTAATTTTTCATTTTTTTAAGATTGATTGTTATTGATAATTAATTTTAATTTTTTGACTGTTAAAAAAGCATAGAAACTATGCAACTAAAGCTTTGTAAAATCCAATGATTTAACAGCAAACAATCAATCTCTTATGATGCAATAAGATAAAAATCTATATAAATAGTAAGGATTATTAAAACGTAAAATCGAAAAGGAATAGAGGCTTATTTTATTAACATATTTCCCAGTAGAAAGATTTTGAAAATGTATAAAGTGATTTTTTAAATTTAATAAATATACTAAATTCTCTGAAAAGTCATTTTCAAGGTTTTCGTCAAGTCTTTCTTCGTTATTATTTTCTTCTTTTTTTAGTGGTAAATTGGAATTATTGAAAGGGTTATTATTTTTATGATTACAATCCCATTTATAAGAATTTTGCTTTATGGCAAAAGTTGATTTACTCAAAAATTCATGAGCAACATTATTGCTTGGCGTTACTCCAAGAGCAAACCAAACAAAAATGAAAAGCCAATGAATTTATTTTGTTATCATAAAATGATTTTTATAAATCCCAATTACAAATTTACTATGTTTTATTATTCACTCCAACCATTTAAAGGATTAAAAATTGTTAATTTTAAAAAATTACTATTTTTTGAGTATGTTTCGTGGGAAATCGGTTGTTTAGGTATGTTCGCTTCACTCTCTACTCAACAACCGAATAACTTATTAATCGCTAACAATTAACTGGTAAACCATTTTTAATGAATTGTTTATAAACTCTAATGTATGGAGTATGCATAAATAGTTTTTTTTGAAAAATAAACTAATAAAACTAGTTTGAATAGTTTATTTCACTTTAATTATAATCGCCCATAATTCCATTGAATAAAAAAACCGGTCATTTGGAGCTTTAAAAAGATTCCATGATACTTAAAAAGCAAGTCCAAATTCGACAATTCTAAATTCTCCAACAATATTTTTCGAGTAATTGGATTGCTCTAAAGTTTACGCATTTTTCTTCGGAAATTTTTCTAAAATATCAGCTAACGGTTTCGGGCTTTGCGGTCGGGCGGGTTTCGGAGCATAAAACTGTCAACCAAGCACAAAAGTTGATAGAAGCTGCACTTGTTTTAAGCACTTCAGCCACACTTTAACAAGTTCAGTGTAGCACCATTGAAGCAAAACGCCTGTTATGAGCAGGTATTCTTTTGTCGTTGTAATTGCTTTTCATTATGTCCATACCTTTTTAGTCTATTACTTTTTTAATTCGAGTTTGTTCTTTTTTTTTGTCTGTGGCTGGTTTAATTTCAAATAAAACTTTTGTCCCTACTGCAATTTTTGAAATAGATTGAAAATTTGGATTTACAGAAAAATAAAATTCTTTTCCGTTGCTTTTTATAAAACCCACTTTTCCACGCTCGTTGTCGTGTAAAATTCTTACAATTTCACCTTCAAGGTTTTGGTCTGATGTTCTTGGTCTGTCATATGATTTAGTCTGCGGTGCTTTGAAACTGTCCCAATATTTTTGAAGTTCATTTTTCAGTTTTTTAAAATCAGTTTGGGGAATTTCTGAAAATGTAAACGTTTTTAATTCATCAAGTAGTTTTTGTGGCAATTTCCATTCTTCCGTTTGTCTGATAAGTTTTGATAGCGAAAAATGCTGAAAAGACAACTCCAATTTATCTAGCTGTTTGAGAATTTTTCCAAGTAAATACAACAAATCAACTTTAAATTCTAATGGACCAAAATTGTTCATTGCATCAGTTGCTTGTTTTAATGCAGATACAATATCCCCTTTTTCAAAATACAACTCGGCTAATTCTTTTTGAATAAACCATTCACGTTTCTTTTTGAGTATAGTTTGAAGTTCTTGAATAGCATCTTCCGTGTTGCCAAGATTTCTTTTTGATAACGCAACTCGTCTTGAAAACCAAACATCATTGGAGTAATGGAAGTTTTCTATTTTTTCAAGTGCTTCTTTTGATAAATCAAAACATTCTTGCCATTTGCCTAATTTCGAAAGTGCTTTT
>CALLMJ010000062.1 GCA_938006875.1 uncultured Bacteroidia bacterium | reverse complement strand
TTTAAGCAATCTACTGCCATAATTGCAAAAATAATAAATTTATTAACAAATTTCTGCTATATCATCACTATTTATAAGTGAAGAGCCTGATGCAAATATATCATACACGTTTGTTTTTGCGGTTTCAGTTTGGGTAATAGCGTCTATTTGTGAGCTATATTGTGGTGTTGGAACATAAGTTACCACATTAGGACTGCTTGCTTCTGATTGTGGCAAACTTTCTACTATTGGTGTAATAGTGTAATTTTGTTGCATCACGCTTTCTGTTGTCCGTTTGGGTTGGATTTTTTCTTTGCTTATTTTATCCTCTTGCGAATATGTTGTTATTTTACTATCTTTTAATTCAAGCAATGATTTGTTAGGATCATATTGATGAAGTGTTTCTATTAAATCAATATTTTTTTGTATTGCAAAAGCCATGTCTTGATTTTGGTTTGTGTTTACAGTAAATGTATTGCTTTGCACTTTTTTATTTAATTGTTGGAAAATGTGGTCAGAATAAACTATTTTATTCCTTGCTCTTGTTGTTGCTGTATATATAGCAGAATTGAAAAAAGAATGATTTTTAGCACCCGACAACGCTTCGGTGTAATAATAAACAACATCTGCTTCTGTTCCTTGTTTTTCTTTGATTGTAAAAGTAATATCTTTTAATCTTGGATATTTGCTTTTTAATTCCTCTGCTTCTTCTTTTGTTGTAGTTAATAACAAAAATGAATTTCCTTTTACTATGTTATTGTTTATATCTGCTTCTAATTTTTCAAAAAAATCTGTATCGTTTAAAACAGTTGCTCCGTAATTCCCGTCTTCGCTTATAAATAAATTGTTTGCTAATTTTTGAATTAAAACATCTTTGTTTAATTCTTCTGATGTAACACTTTTACTTCCATTTGCTCCTTTTTCTAATTTTATATTAGGTGTAATTGCGTTAATAGCTTTGGATAATCCATAATTTGCATTTCTCCATATTACTTTTGAAGGTGCAGGGACTTCAAATGCGTCAATACGGACTGATGCCGTTCCTGCTTCAGTATAGTTTTCATCATGTTGCATTTGCGCAATATCTGAAACTAAAATAAATCTTACGTCACTATTTTTCTGTTTTATTTCTCTAATAGCTACTCCTAAATCATTATTAAACAAAGCAAGCTCATCTATTACAATTATTTTAGGTGTATCTTTGTTATTTTTATTTGCTTCTTGTATAACTTTGTTAAAATATTCTACATATCCATTTTGGTTGTAATCTGTGGACAAAACCTCACGAGTAGCATCTATCTTTTCGCTATAATTAGTATAAACGCTATTATTCAAAAGTCCTTCATTAGGTGCAATAAAATGTACGCTTATTTTTTGATTATCCGTTGTTATTAGTCTTGAAAAAACTTCTATTGCTAATTTTAATGAGGTTGTTTTTCCTGTTCCTCCTAACCCTCCTACATAAGACATTTTTCCTTTTAACATATTGTACGCATAAAAGAAAGCGTTTATCCTTTGGAACATACTGTATGGGAAACTTCTTACAGGAGTACCATTTGATGTTTCACTAATAATTTCGCTTGTTATAGGAGTAGTAATATATTTTATCTCTTCTGAAAAGTACTTTTCCATTCCTGAAATTTCAGAAAGCATATTTATAAGCTCTTCTATTTTTTCAGGATTTAATTCATAATATAATACTCCATTGAATTGATTTCTAATGTAAAAATCTGGACTGTTTATTAAATCTTTTATTTTATTCTTTTTTTCATCAGATAAATCGTTTGCGTCTACTCCGTCTAATAAAGCAAGTACAGCTTGACTTGTTTCTAATACAGATTGATTATGCTTAAATATAGAAATATTAGATACTTTTATTTTTAACTTATCTAATTCTTTATTTAAGTTGTTTATAATGCTTTCTATACTTTTTCCTGATTGTTCAAGAATAGCATATTGTTTGTTTTCTCCTGTTTGCAGTAAAAGAGACAATTCAGATAAAACTTTTTTTATTTCATCTATATCGTTGATGTTTATTTCATTCAATAAAAATTCATGCGTTGCTCCATCTATTCCTTGTCTTAATATTGCATTAGCAATAGCATTAAAACTTTCATTAAGAGGAAGTCTTTCTTTGTATAATGAATAAATTGTACTTAACAAAGAAAGCATATCTGCTCTTTCCTCTGATAATTCTACTAATGTTTTTCTCTCTAATCCAAATGTTTTATTTTTTGTAAATTCTCTTACTTTTTGAAGTGTAGGGTTCTCTTCAATATTAAACAAAGGATTTATGCTTTTATCTATCGCACCTGTAAAATCATCTACTATTTTAGTAAATGTTGCTTCTGCAAATTGTGTTGCGTCATTTTCTGAAATAAAAGCATAACCAGTATACCCTTTTTCGTCTTTTTTTACTTTATTTATAACTTCTTTTATAAAGTCGTTTATAGGTTTATCATATTTTCCTTCTTTTAATGAAGCGCCATCTGCAAATATTAAGTCAATTAAATTATTTTTTATAGTGCTGTTATCTAATAAATCTAATAAAATTCTGTATTTGTTTGTAACTTCTAATGCTCTTCTAATTGAATTAAAATATGAACGACTTCCTTCATTCATTGGAATAAAGCTAAACGCATTTGCCAATTGCAGAAACGTATTGCTTTTTGTTAATATTTCAAATGCCTCTGCTCTTTTCTTTATTTCTTCTTCACCATTTAATAATATAGAAATTTTATCTTTTATATATTCTTTTCCTAATATTTGTTCTTCTAATACAAACGCATTATTTTCATAATAATATTGAAGAATTGTATCCATGAATTCGCTATCCAATATTTCAGGAAAGCCTTTTAATTCTAATTCAATGTTATCAAATATCTGTTTTTTGTATTCGTTAAAAATAGCTTCTATAAAATCTTTTTTTTCTATTTCTGAAAGAGATAATACTTCTTTTAAGGCTAAAGTAAAATTAGCATTATGCTTAAACGGTAAATACGCATCAGAATAATATTCTTCTTCTTTTTGTACAGTTGAATTAAGAGATTTGTATAAATTCTTTATATTTCTTTGATAGAAAAAGTATCTTATAAACTTGCCTAATCCTAATTTTACTGTATCTAAAAAACTTTCTTTGTCTCCTTTTAAATAAGATATTGGTATATTTTTAAGCTCATCTACCGCAGATGCTTCTATTGCATTATCTATATCTTTTACTATTTCTGAATAATTCTTGTTTATAAACGCATTTGTTTCTTCTAATTCTCTATTTACTTCATTTTTTAATTCTAATAAAGGTTCTATAAAGGTATTATATTCATCTATCACTTCTTGTATTGCATCTCTTGATTTTGTATATGCTCTTCTTTTTTTCTCAACGTAACTTGATAATACTTTATTTAATTCATCTAAATAATCTGAAAGAGCATCGTAGGATAGTTTCATCTCATCTTCATTTTCTGGTGATGACAATTGTATAGCTTGTGTAATGTCAGTAGGCTTAACAGAACTAATATTAGTAGATGTGGGAGAGCTAGTATTAGCCAAAATATCAGACATATCAAGTACAGGCATAGAAGCTGATACTGCGGCTGCTGTAAAAGCAATTTTTTTATGTCTTTCAGCTAATTCTTTCATAAACAAATAGTTGATAAAAGTAGCATAAGCTAATGCTCTTTTTTCAGCTATTGAACTTTTAACGCTTGTTGATGGTATTGTTGTTTCGTTAGTGACAAAATCGTTTATAGAAGGATATAGCTTGTTTTTGATAAATTCATATACTTCGCCATTTATTTTGTTTTTTCTAAATTCAGCGACAGGGTCTATTTCTAATAAATTTCTCAAATAATTTTGAAATACAAGCAATTTTCTAGAAACAGCATTTTTTTGTTTTTCTTCGTTTTCTTCCTCTTTTTTTAAAACATACTTTAAAGAGCTTATAATAGTTTCTATTTCATTCTTTGCACTTTGTTGTAGTAAATTAAAAGGACTGGTTGGCTCTAATGAAATTTGATTGAGTTCGTTTAATAATTCTTCTGCATTTTTCAATGCCTTTTCTGTTTCTTCTATTGGCTTTTTGCTTATACTTACTATTTGTTTTTTTAGTTTATGTATTTTTTTAGCAAGAATTCCTTTATTTTCATTATTTATGTCAGGTATTATTTCAAATTGACTGTTTGGGTCAAATATTGTTTCAGATTCATTATTTTGGTCAGGTGTTGTTTCGGATTGAT
>CALLMJ010000061.1 GCA_938006875.1 uncultured Bacteroidia bacterium | reverse complement strand
TGGTGTCATTGATTTAACTAAAAAAGAAGAATTTTTTAACCTTGCTTATTATTCACTTTACGATGCTTCCTCTATTTTTATTGATAATGACTCTTTATACGTCTCATACATTAGAGATGATAAACATTACCTTACACGTTATAAAATATACAGTTATCTGTAATTAGTAAAAAATCGAAATAAATTACAAACTTTTAAATTAACATTTTTTATAAATTTTACTCTTGACACGTTTTTTTTTGATTTGCAAGCATATTTTTTAACCATTTAATATTTAAAGATATGTCAAAATTCCGTTTTCATTTCAGAAAAGTAACGCTTATAGCGTTCATGATGTTTGCAGTAGCCAGCATGGGCTGGATAGTAAGTTGTAACAAAGAACAAGGAGTTCAACCACCAAAAGAAGAAACAGAAGACGTTAGTGTAAAAAACTTCAAAAGTGATGAGTATTTAAAATTGAGTATGTTTACAAATATTGGAGCTTATAAAGCACCAGAAAATTACAAAAGGGTAGATAAATCAAGAAAATTGCACAAAGAAATATACTTATTGAACGATATAAATGGTAATATTGCAATGGAGATATATCATTATGATAATTGGGAAAACTATTATCAAGAAAGAAATTGTACTAAACAACTTCATAGTGGCAATAGTGAAGGTAATGCCGGATGGAAATGTGAAGGACCAGGTTCAAATTGTGAAGCTGGAGTTGATGTCAATGGTAATGCAACTATTATTATTTGTACTTTAAATTAAAGGTTATGAAATATATTTTGATATTTTTAATAAGTGCGGCAATTATTGCTTGTAATAAAAAGGAAGAAATACTATTTAATGTTAATAGTCAAAAGGATATTATCCCATCAGAAAATAAATTGAATAAAACAAATATTACTGTTCCCAAATTAGAACAAGTATTAAATTGGTTTCCACTTGCTAAGGTAGCTTCAACTTCCTACTTACCATCAATAAATTTTGGTTCAAGAGTATCAAAAATTTATTTAGATGAGTCTAACTCTGAAAAAAAAGAAATACATGTTTTTGAAAATGAATATGATGCTGCAGATGCTATGCTAACTACTTGTGATAAAGAATGGAGAGATATTTCACTAAATAATGGAACAATAGTTAGGACATGTTCAGGTAGGGGCAATGAATGTGGAGTTATTTATAATTCAAATACAGGTGGTGTCACAATTGTTATCTGTTCAAGTAAATAATAATTTGAAGATTCTTATTATTATTTTATTGGAAGTACTGTTATCAAGTTGTAGCAGTACTTTTCATAAAATTAAAGGAATACAACTTCAATTAGTAAAGGAAGTTCCCATTGATTTTCAATTTGAAAAAAATTATTACAGAACGATTTCAGAATTAATGAATGATAGTTTATTTGTAATCAATCCTCAAGATCATAGTCTTTCAAAATATCTGCTGTTTTATAATGCAAATAATGGAAAACTATTTGAGAAACTTGAAATTAATACATTAAAACTACTTTATCCCAATTTTTATTTTATTAATCAAGATAGTATAATAGTATTAGGAACATCATATATAAATTTACAAAATTCTCCACGTTCCGATAGTTCTATTGCAATAATTTCTTTGAAAAATAAAAATATTCATTATTGCCCGTTAGAGGGTTTGCCTATCTATACCTATTCAAAAAGTCTAAATAATTACTCTGAAACTTTTTATCAAAAAATTCAGAACATTTTGTATTATGATAAAGATTTTTCAAAAATTATTGTTCAATTAGGATATGAAGCTCCTTATTTTGAATTTGGTGACAGTCTTTTAAGAAATTTAAACCTTCCCAATTTTGGAATTATTGACATAAAAAATGATACTTCATATATATTAAACTTAAGAGTACCATCTTTTACTTATGATAGATACTGGCCTAATTCTGTTTATGCTTCAATTACTAATTACAAATCTAACGAACTTTTGTTAACTTTTAATCATACTTCACTAGCCTATATCCTTGATAAAAAAACATATCATATTAAAGATTCCATCAATTTATTTTCAAATTATATTGATACTGTAAGTTATGGTGGATATAGTCCCAATATGAAAAATCAAGAATGGCACTTTTGGATTTCGCAAATTGAAAATAATTATGGCAATTTAGTTGATTATAAAGATTGGTTCATTAGATTAAATTATGTACGATCAGAAGACTATTCTTTCAGAAAAAAATCTTTACAAATCTTTGATAAAAATCTACACCTAATAGCAGAAGATTTAATTCATGATCATTTTTTTATAAACGGTATTAAAAATGATACAATAATATCATTTGAGCCGATTTCTCATAACCAACCGCTACATTACGTTTTAAGATATTACCTATTAAAAACTACTTCGCAACCCAACCATACCGAAATCGAAAAATTAAATAAGGAAAAGCATTTTGTAAGTTTTTTAAAACATAAATTGAACTTAAATCCTATTGAAAAATCTGCATATTTGATATTTAATCCAAGAATTATGTGTCCTTGTATTCCTATTGAAAATATCAGCAATCAATATCAAAATCTTTTAGAAAAAATGAATTTTAAAATTATTGTTATCGGTCCTTTTAAAAAAGAACTTTTTGAGCCTTACAATAAAAATATAATTTACGTTGATGAAGAGGATATTTATCCATTTATTAAACATTTTGTAAATTTTAGATATATTTTGTTAAAAAATGAAATTATTTTGGAAGATAAAATTTCACCATTACATGAAGTAATTGATATACCCAATATAATAACTAAATTTCTTAATGAGTAATTTAGCAGTATCCCTCTACACTACTAAAAAAGTTGCAAAATTTGTAATTTCTTTTAGTATATTTACTTTAAAATCTTATGAAAATTGGACATTATGAACACAAAGATTTATAACGAATTCTAAAATTATACAATTGGACACCAATTTTGATGACTTTATCTTTAAAATCTAACGCATAATTACGGATTTTGTTTTTTAGTATTCTTAATATTTTTATACTGCCTATCACTCTTTCTATTTTTACTCTTGCTCTATTGATTACCCAATTTTCTGATTTTTCAATTTATCCTTATCTTTTTTTTCGTTAACGTTAGTTATCAACTCATTAAGAACAAAGGGAACGTATCAGTGGTAGACTTATACGTAGATAGTTTGGTAGTTGGTACTTTTACAGGAATTTTTGTAATATTGGCTTTT
>CALLMJ010000060.1 GCA_938006875.1 uncultured Bacteroidia bacterium | reverse complement strand
GGGCGAGCATTTCTACCAGATTCACCACCAATAATAGCCCAATGAATACCACTAAAGTTTATTTGACCAACTGAACCAATTAGTGGCTCAAAGGAAATAAATCTGATTTTCGCATTTACTTTTCTCAGTAAATCTATTCTTCTTTTGAAAGTTGAATTCTCTACGCTAACTCCAAGCCAAACATTATTTGGAACTATTTTTTCCGAAAAATATTCCAGCATTATTTTATCACGTTTGGTTAGGATTTGATAAATATGCTGCGGTGTTTTTTGAATTACATCAAAAATCATATCCAAATATTCAAATGGCATTTGCTCGTGAAATAGATCGCTCATTGAGTTGACAAAAAATTTTGTTGGTTTTTTAATTTTCAGCGGCTCTTCCAAACGGTGCGGCAATATCTTAAATGTAAATCCATCCTTATAGTCCTCTATCCCCATAGCTTTTAATCGTCTTGCAAAAGTTTCCGCATAACATAATTTACATCCAGCCGAAACTTTATTGCAACCAATGCTTGGATTCCAAACTTTTTCTGTCCATTCAATTTTTGTGGTTTTCATTTACTTTTCTTTTCAATTATTTGTTTTGCAATTTTATAAGCAGTCTGGTTATTAGAAGCAAATACAAAATGATAAATAGGTACATTCCTTGTATTAAACAACTTTAAGGGTTAGTCAGAAACATAATTCCAGATACCTTTTAATCTTTCAATATAAAGTTCAGCAATTTTGTTTACAGAATCATTAGTTTTATTTATAATATCAATTGTACCGAACAACGATTCTACTTGCTCAGTTTCATAAAACTTTTTTTTAATTTCATCTTCGTTTAATCCGAAAAAAGATTCCAATTTATTTTTGAATAAAAATTTTCCTTTTTTATCAAGAAACCGGTTAATGATTACGCCCGATGGAATAAGAATCCAAAGATCAACTCTTTTCCCCTTCAACTTTTCTATACTTGACCAATTTATTTGCATTCCAAATGGGTCTAATAAAACAAGTGTTGCTTTTTTATCGTTTATAAAGTTAGAAAGTATATTTAATTGATTATTAACATCATCGTTCACAAAATGACAATTATTGTTTACGATGCCTTTCTCTTTCATAATTTTTTCCAGAGAACTAATTGATGATTTATCACTATCAACGAAAAAGTAATAATCAAATTTTTGAGTTAAACTAAGGACTCTTTCCGCTGAACCTTTATAAACTTCCAATTCTTCTTTTACAAGATAATCCGAAAACAAATTATTTTCCTCTTCATTAGAAGGTGAAGTTCTTTTGCCACTACCAGCAAATCCATCAAAATAAATAGTAGTTGGCCAGCCATTATATTTTTGTTTTTGAGCAGTCATAATGGTTAAATAAGCATTTACATATTTTTCGAAAGCTTCTAATTTTTCTTCTGTCCAATTTCCGCCCCATTGACTTCTGGGTTCACTAACTTTATTCATTTTAGTGCCTTTTATTTTATCTCAAACTTCTCATACTCTTCCTTGCTTATTATGCTGCCAATTTGAGGATCTATAATCTCAACTTCCTCATATGTGAGGTTGTAAAGTTTGTAAACCATTATGTCTAGCTGCTAGTATAAATAACTTGTTATTATTCATTATAACTAAAAAGAAAAACTTTCTTGTCCACTTTTATCTTCTTCATATTTTAATTTCCTTATAGTATAAAATTGATCCATATATCTTTTGGGATCACCAAAGTCTGTTTTTTGTTTTGGAAAAAATCTGATCATAATTCTATTGTAATGTGAATACGAACTGTTCTTATTTCTTGATTTTCTGATCATTCTTTTTACGAGTGGGAATAATAAATCTAATAATTCAATTCTATAGTTAGCACTTTTGCTCATTTCAAAACCGTGTATAATATTAGTTACAGCTCCCATAAAACAATCACACAACTGTATTAAATTAGATTTTTCATCAATCTTGTGATCTTTTGGTAAGAATTCAATTGCTTTCGTATTAAAAGTGAAATTTGTTTCGTTTTGTAGTACAGCAATAGAATGCCAGGGGAAATATTGGTGATGCTGCTGTTGACCTTGTTCGTGATAAATATGCTTAATTATTGTTTTTTTATCGCCAAAGAAACACTTTAAGGCATAATTAACTGTTGTTCTAAAAAATTTATTGTACTTGCTATTAAAATCATTTTCAGGGTCAAATTCTTCTTTATTTAAGAGGCTATCATTCAATCCAAGTATATAACAATAAAACCTATCAACACTCTTTGCAGGATCGAGAATATATTCAAACCATCTTTTGCAAATATTTTTTACATCGGCGGTTCTAATTTCGGACCAATGAACTTGCTTATTATTTTTTTCATAATAAGGCGAAGACTTATCAAAATTATTACAAAATCTTTCCCTTATTATTTCCGGTAATAAAGGTTTACTTATATCTTCGACAACAATACCTATATAATGCCAATCATTGTCAGTATAAGGACATTTTTTTGCAAAAATTTCATCTGCATAAATATTTACTTCAACGGGGTTTTCAATTATTTCATTTCCCCACAAATCCATCCCTCACACACTCCTCGCCTTATTCAGTCTGTTCCGCCAGAGGCGGACAGGTTTGTACAAGCCTACCTTTCGGTAGGTAAACTCGCAGACGGCGTAGCGGCAAAGCCGTGCCTTTGGCATAGACTTCTTCACGCTTTTCTTGGGTTTCTGCCAGAGGCGGATCAGCCTTTGGCTGAAAGCCGAGTGCATCAAAGATTATGTCGTCGAGGGCTTTTCTGTCCGGCAGCGGGTTTGGTTTTTGTGTGCGGATTGGTTTTGTTTTGTCAAAGCCGAGTTCTTCATATATACTTTTTATTGGTCTTTTTGATATATCAAATAAAATTTGATCATCGACATTAATTGAGTTAGGTTCAATCAGTAACAATTTTGAAACTTCGTAAGTCTGTATTTTCATTAATCCACCACCAAAATTAGCTCTACCAGAAAGGTTTACCATAAAAGAAAATAATGTCGTATTCAAAATTGAAGCAATAGTATGATGATCACTTAAGGTATGGATTTCTTGAAAGTTATCACTTACAAAAAAAGGTTCGTCAGACCAATAGAATCTCATTATTTCATTAACTAAATAGTTGCAGTTAATTTTTGACCCAGTTCTATTCCCTAAGCTATACCATAATTCCCTATTGCTACAACTTGGGCCAGAATTGTATCTGTTTTTTTCACCGAATAAAATATAATTATATGCATTCGTTTTTTTAATCTTATCTTTTGGTTGGTTACAAAAAAATAACTTTAATGAAAAATTTTGGGGATTCAAATGTAATTGGTTGCAC
>CALLMJ010000059.1 GCA_938006875.1 uncultured Bacteroidia bacterium | reverse complement strand
AACCTTCATAAGGTAAACCTACAATTAAATCAGCATGAACATCTACATAATCAATAACTTGTTGTATGATTTTCTTTGTTTTTTCAAAGTTTTGTTTTCTATTTACGGCTAAATTAGATTCTGTATTTACGGTTTGAATACCAATTTCAAAACGAAATAATCCTTTAGGTACTTTTTCTTGAATAAATTGAATAATTTCTGGATGTAGAATATCTGCTGTAATTTCGAATTGAAACACATTATCAGGTTCATGATGCTCCAAAATGAATTGAAAAATTTCTAAAGTAAAATCTTTTTTGATATTAAAAGTTCTATCTAAAAACTTAATCGTTTTACCATTTTTCATTAAATAAAATAAAGTTTCTTTGATGGTTTCCATCGGTAAATAGCGAACCTTGTTGTCTAAACTTGCTAAACAAAATTCACATTTGTAAGGACAACCTCTGGAAGTTTCTATGTATAAAACTTTGGTTTTCAATATTTCTTGGGTTTCACCTTCATAAGGATTTATACCTTTATAAAGCTGTAAATCAAAGTTTTGCTTTAATTCTTGAAAAATAATTTCTTGGTTATCAGAAGATTTATAAGCCAATCCGGGAATATTTTCAGGATTAGGAAAATTCCTTAAAAATTGTTGAAAAGGATACTCACCTTCCCCTATAATTACAAAATCTATGAAATCTAAATTTATAATATTCTTCCATTCATAAGAAACCTCTGGACCTCCCAGTAGAATTAGGGTTTGAGGAGAAACCTGTTTAATTTTTTTACATAATTCTAAAGTTTGAGTAATGTTCCATATATAACAACTTATTCCAACTAATTGATAATTACAACAATATAACGCTACATTTTCTTGATTTTCTTTAATCGTAAACTCTTTCCACTCTAAATTAGGAAATTCATTTTTGTTCAAATGGTATAATAACCTTATAGCAAGATTGGTATGAATATATTTAGCATTTAAAGTGGTTAGTAAAAACTTCATAAAGATTTGGGTACTTTTACTAACAAGGTTCTTTGAATAGTAATTCCATAAACTTTAAAATCACCCAAGGTAATATCAATAATATGACCATATTGATGAAATTTAAGTTGATTTTGGCTTTCTTTACTTACTATTTCTAAACGAATTTCTCCTTTGATTAGAACCCAAAAATACTTTTCAAAATCATTTGTTCTTGCAAATTGCATATTAATATCATATTCCTCAAAAATCAATTCATGAGCTTTATTTTGATAAGGTTTTAAAATTTCCAAACTCCAAATTTCATGATTAGGAATCCATTCTTTAACGGTAGAAAAGACTGGAATCGGTTCTAAAGGAATATTTTCCAAAAGGTTAGGGGAGTTGTCTAATTTTAAGTAGCAGATTTTTTTGCCTTCATTAATAAATTTTTTTTCGTACTCCGTAGGAATAGAATTATCTAAATTAATGAGTTTTGATTGATACAAATCAAAGGTAAATTCAGCAGGTTTCCAATGAACGCTTTCAAGAATATTTAAGGTGTAATTAAAAAGTTCAATATTATCCGTTTTAAAATAAATTTTTCCATCAGATTTTAATAGGTGATGATAATAATTGAGGAATTTTAAATTAGTTAGGCGATGTTTTTCATGTCTATCTTTTGGGTAAGGATCAGGGAAGGTTATCCAAATGGTATCAATCATTTGATTATCAAAATGGAGCAAAATTTGTTCAATATGCATTTGAATAAAAACGATATTTTGAAGATTTTCTTCTAATGCGATTTTTGCACCGTCTGCTAAACGATTGATTTTGGTATCAATGGCTATAAAATTTTGATTAAGGTGATTTTTTGCTAGTTGTATTGAAAAAGTAGCTTTACCACAACCGAGTTCAAGAACAATAGGGTTTTCATTATCAAAAAAGCAATGACCTTTTAGAATCTGATTTTCATTGGCTTGAAAGCAGTTGGGATATTTAAAAAAATTGAGTTTTTTTTGAATTTTTCTTCTCATGAATGAAAATTAAAAAAGTGTACCAAAAAGTACACTTGTAAATTTATAGAATTTAAAATTGATTAAGCCATTTGCTCTTTGATACGAGCAGCTTTACCTTTTAATTTTCTTAAATAGAAAATTCTTGCTCTTCTAACTCTACCTTTTCTTAAAACTTCAAATTTACTAATGATAGGAGAATGAATGGGGAAGATTCTTTCAACACCAATTTCACCTGCACTAATTTTTCTGATGGTAACCGTCTCGGTTGCACCACTACCACGTCTTTGAATAACTACACCTTGGAAAACTTGAATTCTTTCTTTATTTCCTTCTTTTATGATTACATGAGCCGCCACTGTGTCTCCTGCTTTAAAATCAGGAACATCTGTTTTTTTATAACTTTCTACTAAATCAAATAATGCACGCATAATTTTTATTTTTTTATAATACCCTGTAAAAGGTCTGCAAAATTATATCTTTTTTTTAAAACTTCAAAATCAAATTCTAAAAAATAATTTTTAATTTTCAGAATTACGACCTAGCTTACTGTGCTTAATACTATAACCAAAATAAATAGCAACACCAAGAGCCATCCAAGCGATTAATCTTAACCATGTATCGCCGGGTAAAGAAACCATCATGGCTAAACAGCATAAGATTCCTAAAATTGGAACGAATGGAACTAATGGAGTTCTGAATGCTCGTGGGGCATTAGGCTGTGTTTTTCTCATAATAATTACTCCTGCACAAACTAAAATAAAAGCAAATAAAGTACCGATACTAGTCATTTCCCCTACAACATGTCCAGGTACAAAAGCAGCAAATAGACCTACAAACAAACAAAAAATCAAATTAGATTTCCATGGAGTTTGCCATTTAGGGTGTACTTCTGAAAATACTGGAGGTAATAATCCATCTTTTGACATAGAGAAAAATACTCTACTTTGTCCCATTAACATTACTAAAATTACAGACATATAACCAGCTAAAATAGCGAAAATAATTCCTCTTGCTAACCATTGATAAGGTGTTTTTTGAATAGCAGTGGCAACAGGAGCAATTCCATCAATTCCTTTAAATTCTGAATAATGAGCTAAGCCCGTCATGACATGAGCGAAAAGTATATATAAAACTGTACAAATAGCCAATGAACCCAAAATGCCAATTGGCATATCTCTTTTAGGATTTTTTGCTTCTTGAGCTGCTGTGGATACCGCATCAAAACCAATATAAGCAAAGAATATTACTCCCGCTGCTCTTACGATTCCACTCCAACCATATTCCCCGAAGTTACCAGTATTTTCTGGAATATAAGGAGTGTAATTTGCTGGATTAATATAGCTCCATCCTAACGAAATAAATAGCAAAACAATTCCAACTTTTATTATTACTACTATTGAATTTACCAATGCAGATTCTTGTGTACCTCTCATTAATAATAAGGACATCAATACTACCACAAATGCAGCAGGTAAATTGATAATTCCATGAATCAAGGTACCATCCTCTAAAGTATAAGTTTGAAAAGGTGATAATGCGAACTGAACAGGAAAATTAATTCCCAAATCCTTAAAGAGTTTCACTAAATAAGCAGACCAACTGATAGATACGGTCGCTGCTCCAACTGCATACTCTAAAACTAAGTCCCAACCAATAATCCAAGCAACAATTTCACCCATAGTGGCAAACGAATAAGTATAAGCAGAACCTGCAATTGGAATCATTGAAGCAAATTCAGCATAGCACAAACCCGCAAATGCACAGGCTATAGCGGCAATCACAAACGAAATTGTAACAGCAGGTCCTGCATTATTAGCAGCAGCATATCCTGTAATAGAAAATAATCCAGCCCCAATAATTGCACCTATACCCAACATCACTAAACTTGTAGCAGTTAAGGTTTTTTTGAGGTCAGTTTTTTCTCCTACTCCCTCAGCCTCGTTCAATAAACTTGATAAACTCTTTTTGGCAAAATAATTATATTTACTCATGTATTATCTTTAAAAAAGTTTCGCAAGTTATAAAAAATTTTAATTCCAAGCCGTTTTCTATTGAATACCTCAATTTTTTTGGTATATATTTTGATATTTCACTATACAGTTTTACAAATATTATTTACTTTTGTGCCAAATTTTTTAAATATATGAAAAAAATCGTTTTATTATTTGCGTGTTATTTCGCTTCTTTATCATTAGGGTATAGTTTAAATCCAACTAGGGATTATAAAGAATACCCTGATAAGTACAACATCAAATTTGAAGAAAAAAAAGCTAAAACGAAAGATGGCTTTAATTTGAACGTTTGGGTACTTCCTGCTACCGTTAAAACTTCTAAAACAGTACTATTTGCTCATAATGGAGAAGGTAATATGGCGGATTATATCCAACGTTTAAGTTATTTTCTTTCGCTCGGTGTGAATGTTATTGCCTTTGATTATAGAGGATTCGGAAAATCCGATGACTTCAAAATTGATAATAACATGTATATCTACCCAGAATTTATAGATGATATGAATGCAATGATTGATTTTTGTAGAAATACTTATGTGGGTTCTCTTTATGTTTATGGTTTTGGGGTTGGTGCTGGTTTAGCAATTGGAGTGAGTTGGCATAGACCTGAAGTTACCAAAATCATTGCGGATACTCCTTTTATGACTCTAGAAGGTCTTGAAAAAAAATTTTCTGCTCTTGGCAACGGTATGATTGTTCCTTTAGCTGGTTACGAAAAAAAATATGAACCTTTCTACACTATTGACAATCCAAAAGGTAAAATTTTAACTCAATTATTAATCATCATTGCTGATAAAGACTGGTTAATGACTGTCGATGAAATGAATAAATTTAAAAAGAAAAATACTAAAACTACCACAGAAATCTTTATTATCAAAGGTTTAGACGGTAAAGATAACTTTACTCCCGACAAAACTCGTTACTTTTCAAAAATAACTCCTTTTATCAAAGAGTAATTTTTTTCATAAGATGATTAATAATGACCACCTCTATGGGTGGTTTTTTATTTTTTATAGTTTCTGAGAAATTCAACTAAATTTTTACTTCTAAACAATAATTTACTCCTTATTCAACTTTTCAATTTGATAAATTATTTTTTCATTTTTTATCACCAAAATATAAATCCCAGATTCTAATTTCTCTAAATCAATTTTTGAAAAATTTGTGTTAATAATCTCGTAATGTACTAATTTTCCCATCAGATTATAAATTTCTACTTGATATGAATAGATATTATGAGCTTCTAAATAGATTTTATTAGAAAAGGGATTAGGATAAACTTGTAATGTTGAATTTTTAGATTTTTGATTTGAGGTATTATCCACATTAAGAAAAAAATTCATACAAGTACTTATATCATGCGAAAGATTGGGATAATTCATAGTATGCCCAATTCCATGAGGGTTGATTTTAAGAAATGGTGCACTACTGTTTTTGAAAACATTTTCTATTCTTGTTGCACTAGTTTGGGAAACAAAATCATTAGTTCCATGACATAAACAAATTGGTGGTATAGGATTAGCTTGAGAAGTATCAATATTGGAGTAAAGTAATGAACCATAAAATCCCGGAGCAAACCATATAAAACCTTTAATATGATGTTTAGGATTCTCTAATGTATAATGAGCAGATACATCACTTCCTGCGGAATATCCACATATATAAATTTTTTGTTTATCTATTGAATACCAAACTAATATTGAATCAATAGTTTCGGTTATTACAGCTTTACTTTTAGCTATTTGTGTAGGATTTTCTTGACTTAAATAAGGTTCTGGACAAACTAATAATAATTCATAATTGTCACTTGTTGGTGTTAAAAATGTACGTATTTCATTGCTATTATTAGGTTCACCCAATCCATGTAAACCAAGCATTAAACCTCCACCTGAGGAAGGATAATTTTCTGGGATATGTATCCATAGCTTTAAAGAATCTTGTCCTAATATTGAGGAACTTGCAGGAAATGAATAAAATAAGTCTTGCGAATTTTGAGCTATTATTAAGAAAGGAATAAAAAGAAAAAATATTAACATTTGTATAAATTTTGAGGTAAAAATTAAAAATTTAAGCTTTTGAGAAATTTAATAAAAAAAATGTCTAAATTTGCATTGTAAATTAAATTTTAAATCATGAAGAAATTGTTTTTAATTTTTGGATTTTGCGGTTTGATTTTATTTCAAATTGCTTGTAAAAAAGGGCAAAATTCATCTAATTCAAAAGATGAAGGTTGGAAAGTAGGGGATGTTGTTGAAGTGGAATGGAATGGTAGCTGGTACAAAGCTAACATTTTAGAAGCAGTAGACGGGAAGTATAAAGTGCACTATGAAGGTTATGATGCTTCAACTGATGAAGTTGTGGGTAACGAACGTATAAGAAAAATTGGAGAAAACTCAAATCAAACTGGTAATTCACAGTCAGAAACACCCTCACAAAGTGTAAATTTAGAACCTGGTAAAATGCCTTTTGATTTTCCCATCATAGAAAAAACGGATGCCCAGCCCGGTGAAAACGTTTTTTACATAAATATGAAATTAATTCAAAATGATTTGGCTGCTGGAAAAAATAAATTTTCTACTCAATTTTTACTTGGAAAATTGAAAGAAAGTGGTGATAAAGAGTCTATAGTCGATTTTGTTGGAGATAATAAAGTGCCTAATTCAGGAATTATTAGAATACCTAAAAATGAATCAGTGAAAGTGGGTGATATTTTAGCCGCCAAGTGGGCAGTGAATATGACAAGAGCTATTGTTGTTGATGCAAATCCTTCTGCCCCAAAAGCGATTATGATTGGTTTATCCTATGATAATCCTGCTAAAGCAGACGATAATACAACTCCAATAGGTCAATTTGCTTATACTTTAAAGCAAGGCGAATTTATAAATATTACTAACAAAGGTGAATTTGCTCCCTCTTCTTGTTGTGCTGTAAAAAAAGATGGTTCATGGAGATTAATGGAAGTTTTTCGTGCCGAAGGAGATAAAGTTATGGGCATAATTTTTACTGAATTTACTGCTGTTCCTAAATCGGATTGTATTCCAATTCCTTTAAAACCAGATTTTAAAGAAGGTGATACGGTAATGGCTCCGTGGGTAGGTGCTTTTGCAAAAGGAAAAGTTACCAAAATTGATAACAAAAATGGTAGAATTACTGTAAAATTTGAACAGAGTTATCAAGGCGAAAAAGTGTTAGCTTTTGGTGAAGTGATTAAATCTTTGCCAGAGTAAAAACTCTGTAATATATATATAAAAAATTAATGGCTTCATTTTAACGAAGCCATTAATTTTTACCTATAGTGCTTCGGAATATCAATTTATAAATTTGGAAAATTAGAAGATATCTGTTAAGAATTATTAAGGATAAGGGATGACAAGCAAGGCTTTTGATAAGCGTTAGGGATGCGAAGGGTTAAGAAGCCTTTTGGTGTTTTTGAAAAAGTAGCAAAAGGAATGCCGAAGCGATAGTATAACCTAACGAATCCCGACCCTATAGGGTTAGCGTAAGGGAACACCCAAATCATTAATATAACCCAGTTACTTACTTTCCAAAAGGATTTTTGAGTTTTTGTTTGGCTTTTTCTTCAGCCTCTTTACGTAATCGTTCTGCTTCTTGGCGAGCTTTTTCTTCTGCTTCGCGTTTTTTTCTTTCAGCTTCTTGTTTTAATCTTTCAGCTTCTTCTTTAGCTTTTCTTTCAGCTTCTGCTTTTTGTTTATCCGCTTCTTGTTTTAAACGTTCTGCTTCTGCTTTTGCTTTTTCTTCTGCTTCTCTTTTTAATCTATCCGCTTCCTCTTTAGCTTTTTCTTCTGCTTCTTTTTTCAAATCTTCAATTTTTTGTTTACCTTCATCTTTTAATTGCTGCTTTAGATTGTTGTCAGTAGATGCTCCTACAGGCGTAACTATCGGCTTGGTCATGGTACCTGTAACCTTTAAATCTACTTTTAAATTTTGAGGAGTAGATAAAGATTTATTGGTAAATTGATTCAAATGTTGAACAACTGTTTCACCAGCTTTTCCAGTTGGGATTGTCATTTTTAGTAAATAATCTAAACTTTGGTCTAAACCATTAGAACCTGATACATTCATTTGATTATCACCTAGTTTGACATCAAAAGGTTCTACATTTAACCTACCGTTCTCAATTTTAAATTTGACTTTTTGATTTTTTAAAGTGATTTCATTATGGTTTTTGAGTTTGGTTACATCATTAATTTTGGAAATAAAATCAAAATTTTTTGCGGCAACATCTAACAATTCTGCAATTCCAGAGCAATTAATGGTAGCTAAATCGGGCATCATGTCCTGTTTTAAGAAGGATTGGTAATTGAATGAAGCGTTCATGATTCCTTCAACTTTTTCAGCCATAGGAACAAAGCTTTGAATCATAGAAAAAGTTTTGTAGGCTTCGGGTATTTTAAATTCTTGAAAAGTCATGTTCATCTTGACTTCCGGCTTTTTGATGTTTTGTGAATTATAACTTAAAGTACTTTTGAAGCGCCCACCCAACAAATCAAAGTCTGCGTTTTCTACGGTTAAAATTTTATCTTTAATAAGTACTTTTGCCTTAAAGTTTTTCAAATTGTAAGTATCATAAATTAATTCTTGGATATTGGAAGTTAGTACAAAATCTATATTTTCAGGAATTTCTATAGGTTCTAGTGAAGAAGTGGTTTCTGTATTTTGTTGTTCAGGAGTGGAACTTTCTACCATCCATTCATTAGTATTAAATTTTGAACTATTAAAAATAAAATTGCCTTTAATTTTTTCACCTTTTAAAACATAAAGCATATAATTGGAAAGATTTCCATTCATTTCAACTGGTGAAGAACCTAATTTTCCTTGATATACAGGTAATTGAATTTCTTTTGGCGTAAAAATTAAATTAGCATTTTGTATTTCTACTTTAGGCATATCGATGGTTTCATAGATTAAATTAGTGATTGTAACTTTACCTGAAGTAGGCACTTTATCATATCTTCCAGAGGTAATATCTGATTGAACCCCTTGAGTTCTAAATTCTTGAATATCTAGCAAACCGGATAATTTCGTCCCCTCTATAGGGTAGATTTTCATTAATTTTTCTAGGTCTAATTTACCAGTAATATCCGCAGCAAATTGAGGATTATCCAAATTTTCTACAGAAAAATGTCCATCAATAGGTTGTTTATCTAGTTCTGCATGAAAATTGGAAACTTTGATTTTCGTATCTTTGTAATCTCCTGTAGGGTTTTGTGCAATGGCTTCAAAATTGAGATTTTCTATGGAAGCAGGAAAATCCGCAGATTTAACAAATCCATATTTTAAAGATAAATCAGCTTCTGTTTTGGGTAAAGAAGTTTTTGAGTAAGTACCATTGATTTTGGCATTACAAGTAAAATTTCCTTTTAATTCTGTTTTATCGATAGGATAAAATTGAGAAACTTTTGATAAATCTAATTTCGCTTTAATTTCACTTTGTATAGTCATTACATTGAGACCCTTAGAAACCCATTGAATATCAATTGGGTTAGCTCCTAAATCAGCTTTAAAGGGTTTTAATTGGACTTCAGTATCTTCTAAATTTCCGGAAGAATTATTGACCTTTAAGTCAATAAAAATATTTTGTGCAGGCAAGGGAAGGTCAGGATATTGAAATTTTCCGTTTTCTACTTTTAAGTTGATTCCAAAAGAAGGATATAGATTTTCTTGGTAAATTCCTTTTGCAAAACCATTCAAGGCTAATTGACCTTCTGTTTTTACATTTTTAAAATCTTGCGTATAAATACCTGGTACTAATGATAAAATACTACGGAAATCGGTTTTTAGCGTAGCAAATTTTATATCCATTTCCATATTTTTTTCATTAAGTTTTACAAATCCATCAAATTTTAATCCTAATTCATTAATATTAATAGCGTTATCTTTAAAAGTATATTTTTGATTTTTGTTATCTAGCTGAATATCAATTTTTGCATCTATCGTTTTTTTATTAAGATATTGTGTACCAGCATAATTAACGGTTAGTTGTTCAATTTGAGTTTTTGTAGAAAATTCAATAATATCGTCCATTAAATTACCCGAACCTTGATGATTCAAATTTTTAATTTCACAATTCATGGGCATCTGTTTATCTTGATAAATCAAATTTCCATTTTGAATAGAATATTTTTTCAAACTCAAAGTAAAAGATTTTGAAGTATCTTGTTTTTCTTCAATAAGAACAGAATCCGGTTTTACAATATCCCAGTTAGCTTTACCATCTCTTAAAACCTTTAAATGAATATTTGGATTTTTTAAATGAAAGGCTAATATTTCTAATTTTTCTCCTTTGAAAACTGACATTAAGTCAATAGTGAAAGAAAACTGTTTTAATGTAATTAATGTATCTTTTACAAATTGATTTTGCCCTACAATTGTTAAATCATTTAAATAAAAAGAAAAATTCGGAAAAGTTTTTATTAAGGATAAATTAAAATCTTTGTAATCAACAGTGGCAACTAATCTTTTATTAATTTCTTGTTTGATTTTTTCGTTAATTTTATCCATAAAAAAATAAGGAATAGCTATCAAAATTGCTAGAAAGCTTATGAAAACTATACCCAAAATTACAAAAATTTTTTTTCCTTTCATTTTTTTAAAATACTTCTGCAAATATAATATTCATCATTTTATGATTTTCAAAATGCAAAAAATTTTTATTTTATGTTTATGTAATAATTTATGGTTTATCTGAATAGAATTGAATAAAGAAGGAGTGAGTTATTAAGATAAAGAATGGTGAATTAGCTAGATAGATGTGATAAATGTATAAATTTTGAAATAAATTTTGGAGGGGATTTAGGAATATATTAATTTTGTAGTTTGTTAGGAAGTTCTTAGATAGAGGCGTGGTAGCTCAGATGGTTAGAGCGTTGGATTCATAATCCAAAGGTCACGGGTTCGATTCCCGTCCCCGCTACATGGGTTGGGTTTTTATTGGTATAAATACTTAAATATATCAGTAAAAACACGTAAAAATAAAAAAATTGTAATAAACATTTGGATAATAAGAAAAAGGTTTATAATTTTGCAGTCCAATTTGATTTGAGGTTTTGGGTTATAGTGATTAATT
>CALLMJ010000058.1 GCA_938006875.1 uncultured Bacteroidia bacterium | reverse complement strand
TGAATGCTGTAATCAAAAAAATGTACAGGTTTAATATAAAAGTTTTGAGAGAAACCCATTAAAGGAAAAAAAAATAAAGCCAATAAATGATTATTCACGGTTTTCACCCATTTTTTTCAATGCTTCTCTTTTTAATTTTCTTTCTAATTTAGCAATATCTTCGGGAGTCATTTCAGAATGATTAGAATTTTGAGGCGTTTCAGTAGAATTTGTTTCTAAACTTTGAGAATTTTCGTTTTGATTTTTGTTTATAATCTCAATCTTAGGGACATTAATATTTTTAGCAGGAATATCTGTTTCTTGTAATACTTTTTGTTGTTTTTCGTGTTCAAGGCGTTGTAATTTCATTTCACGAGCAATTATTGCACTTTCTAAAACTCCTTCAATAGGTTTAAAACCAAGTGCTAACGAGATTTTGAAGGCGTAAATAATTAACATATTTGCACCTGTAAAGAAAGTCTCAAAAGTAGATTCTAAAAGTTCCGTAACAATAAATAATACCAACGCAAAAATTAAGATGATAGTTGTAGCACGTTTACCTGCTTTAGCTTTTGTTAGCTCATCAATAGTAAATTGAAGTTCAATATTTTTGTCTTGGAGATCTCTATTAATTTTTTTGATTTCTTCCGCTTGTTCTTGAAGCATTTCGTTAGCAGATTTTACTTTTTTCTGTAAACGGTCTCCAACAGAAGTAAGTAATTTAACTTCTTGCAGAAGCTTTTTATGATTTTTAGCAAATATTTGAAGCTGATTTTTTAATTCTTCTGAAGATAATGTATCAACATTATTAATCAAATTTTCTAATTGATTAATAACTTCTGTTTCTTTTGAAACTTTTGAATTATCTTTTGTAGAAACTTCAACTTTCATAAAATTTGTTTTACATATTTAAAGTATCATCACGAGAAACCAACTCAAAAGGAATAGAAACTATGCCCTGATAATCTTCACCGGATTCTAAAATATCAATATCATCTTCAAAATAATGCCATCTTACAAGTGTATCAACACCTTTTTCTTGAAACTCTTCTAAAATTCTTAAAATTTCAAGAATAAATTTTGCAGAACTTGTATTAAAATAATCAAAATTAAAATCAAAGACTAATTTATTATTGTAACCATTAGCCAACAATTCTTGTAACCATTCCACAATAGGATTATAAAATTGAGCAGAATTTTCAGGGTAAGAATTACCTTTAATTTCAAAAATACCTTTTTGAATATCTAGTGTTACTTGAGGAGTATCTTGTGTTGATTGTAAATATATTGCCTTCATTTTATGATTTTCTTGTGGGTTTTTGAACAGAAACAAACATACTAAAAAACATATAATCGTTATTAATTTCTTTAAAATCATAATTAACACGGTTGTCTTTTGCTTTTCTTGCAACATCAATAATACCTAGACCAGCACCCCCTTTGCTAGAAATAGCACCGTTTTTCAAAACTTCTTGATAAAATTCTTTAAGTTCATCAGAATTTAGACTATTTACTTTGTTAATATGATTTTCTAAAAATTCTTTTTCTTGATGATTAATTAAATTACCAGTACCAATGATATATTCATCGTTATGCCTCGCAATAATCATAACTGGATAATATTCTAAATCACCGATTTTTGTATTAGAACCATGGCGCATAACATTTTGTAGTATTTCTATTAAAACGCCACTTACTCTTTTGCGAAATCCTAAATTTTCACCAAACTCATCCATTTTTGCATCAGCAGATTGCACAATGCTCCTTAAAAGCTGTGTATTAATCTCACCCTTATAAGCAAAGATTATATCATTTTTGCCAACATCTTTTAAATACGATAGTAAATCTGCCATGTAGTTTTTGGTATTGGTTTCTTATTTAATTCACAAAAATAGTATTTTTTTTAAATCCTCAATTTAAAATATTAATTTTTTTACACTTTCATGGTTTTTACTTAGTTTCTTTATGTGTTGTATATTCAGATTCTGTAACAATTATGCTTTTCTTGCTATTTTTGTTTTATGAAACACCTTATTGTAGGTTCGGGCATTACTGGAACTCTCTTAGCTTGGAAATTTTATCAAAATAATATTCCTTTTGAAATTTGGTCTGATTTTCAATCTCCTTCTGCTTCTCAAATAGCTGCGGGCTTAATCAATCCTATCACTGGACAACGACTTGCCAAAATTCTAAATTATGAAAATATTCTTCATGATGCTTTATTGATTTATCAAGATATCGAAAAGTTTTTTAATATTCCTTTAATTTTTCAACATAAAATTTATCGTTTTATAGAAAACGAAAATCTTAAATTTCATTTTCACCAAAAAATAAATAATCCAAATTTTCAAAGTTATTTAAACTTTATTGAAAACATTTCTTTTCCAAATTTATTTACTTCTGGGGAATACCTATTAATTCAACCTGTTTATAGAATCCATTTATCGCTATTATTAACCTTTATTCACGAGCATTTTAAAAAATTAGGATTGTTTTTTTACAAAAATTTTGATGATTCTAATGTTTATAAAAATTTTACTAAAATTTTTTTATGTAGAGGATATAAAGAATCAGATTCAAATTTATTCCCTGATTTAAAATGGGAAAATGCTCTTGGTGAAATTATTATTTTCTTTTCAAAAGATTTACAACTTTATGATATTTATCAGAACCAAAAAATGACTATTATCCCATTAGGCAACGATTATTATTGGCTTGGTGCAACTTATTTACGGGATATGAAAATTCATAATTATCAACCATCAGAAGAACTAGAAAATTTTTTATTCCAAAACCTTAAAGTTAGTTATACAATTGTTAATAAACAAATAGGAATAAGACCTATACTTAAAGAAAGAAAACCCATTTTTTTACAAAGCTCCATCGAACCACAAATTTTTTTAATTAATGGTATGGGTTCTAAAGGTACATTATGGGTCCCGCATTTTATAGAAAATGAAGTATTAAAAAATTTATAACGATATTCTGCCCGATTTTCATTATCAAATCCATATCATTTATTTTTGAACTTATATTGAGTATTCATTACTTTTGCAAATTCAAAACATGCATATTATTGTGATTGGTGCAGGACCTGCTGGATTAACTGCCGCCTATCAACTCTCTAAAAATTTGGGTATAAAAATACAATCTATAAAACTTTTTGAAGCCTCTGAAAGGGTTGGAGGTATGTCTGCTTCATTAAATTTATGGAATCAAACCGTAGATTTAGGTCCCCATCGTTTTTTTAGTAACGATAAAAAAGTAAATGAATTTTGGTTGGAAATTGTTGGAAATGAATATGATATGATCAATAGATTGACACGTATCTACTATAATGGAAAATTTTTTTATTATCCACTAAAAGCATTTAATGCTCTCTTTAATTTGGGTATTTTAGAAGCTTTTCAATGTTTTTTTAGTTATTTACCCAACAAATTAGGTTTAACCCAAAATAATGAAGATACATTTGAAGGTTGGGTCACTCAAAGATTCGGTAAAAGGTTATTTAATATTTTTTTTAAAACTTATACAGAAAAACTTTGGGGTATTCCTTGTTCTGAATTAGACGCTGATTTTGCCGCTCAACGTATCAAAAAATTATCTTTATCTGAAGCTATTCTTAATGCTTTTAACATTACTAATAAAAAAAAACATAAAACATTAGTAGATGAATTTGCATATCCTTTTAAGGGTACGGGTTCTGTTTATGAAAAATTGAAATCTTTATACCAAGAAAATGGTGGTCAAATATTCTTAAATTCACCCGTTAAAAAAGTCATTGTAGAAAACCAAAACGTAAAAGGTATTCAATTAGAAAATGGAGAAGTTCATCTATCTGATGTCGTGATTTCTTCAATGCCTTTATCTATTATGGCACAACACTTAGAGCAAATTCCTCAAAATTTACTTACAAAAGTTAAACAATTAAAGTATAGAAATACCATTTTGATTTATCTAAATGTACCATCAGAAAATGTTTTTCCAGACCAATGGATTTATATTCATGATGAGAGGCTTCAAACAGGTAGAATTACCAATTTTAGAAATTGGCTACCATCACTTTATGGTGAAGAAAAATCAAGTATTTTAGCTTTAGAGTATTGGTGTTATGACCAAGATAAAATTTGGAAACAAAATGAAAATGAATTAATTGATTTAGCTAAAAAAGAGTTGTGTTTAACAGGTTTGGTTGATAAAAATATCAATATTCAAGAAGGGAAAGTCATTAAATTAAAAAATTCTTATCCCGTTTATTTTCGTAATTATAAAGAAGTTTTAGAACCTATTCAAGAATATTTAAAATCGATTCCTAATCTTTATCCAATCGGAAGATATGGAGCTTATAAATATAATAACCAAGATCATAGTATTTTGATGGGGCTTTTAGCAACCGAAAATATTTTAGAAAATGCAAATCATGATTTATGGTCTGTTAATACAGATTACGAAACTTATCAAGAAAAAACGGTTATCACAAAAACAGGTTTAAAAATGGAAGATTGAATATGTTTTTTGTAACTAAATACACTTGTAAGTAATTTCTGTTTAATTAACTGAACTTTTCAATCTTTTATTTGTTATTTTTGCGAAAATTTTTATGGATATTTCGCAAGCTATTCAGCAGCGCATCTTGGTTTTAGATGGTGCTATGGGTACCATGATTCAAAAATACAAACTCTCTGAAAAAGATTATCGTGGATACCGCTTTACAGATTTTCATCGTGATGTTAAAGGTAATAATGACCTTCTTATATTAACTCAACCGACTATTATTGAAGAAATTCACGAAGCCTATTTAAAAGCTGGTGTCGATATTTTAGAAACCAATACCTTCAACTCTAATGCCATATCTATGGCAGATTATGATATGATAGACTTGGTTTACGAACTAAACTACGAAGGCGCAAGGCTTGCAAAAAATGTAGCATTGAAATATTCCACTCCTGAAAAGCCGCGTTGGGTGGCTGGCTCTATTGGCCCAACTAACAGAACCGCTTCGCTTTCTCCCGATGTAAATGACCCAGGCTATCGTGCTGTTACCTTTGATGATTTAGTCAAAGTGTATTACGACCAAGTAAAAGGATTAGTAGAGGGAGGTGCTGATTTGTTGTTAATTGAAACCATTTTTGATACCCTCAATGCAAAAGCCGCTATCTACGCTATTGAAGAGTTTACTATTCACACAGGTAAATCCTTGCCTATCATGATTTCGGTTACTATCACCGATGCCTCAGGCAGAACCTTATCAGGTCAAACAACGGAAGCTTTCTGGAACTCTGTTAGCCATACCCAAAACCTATTCTCCGTAGGTATTAACTGTGCATTAGGAGCAAAAGATATGCGCCCATATCTACAAATCTTATCTAAAATTGCGAATTGTTATGTTTCTGCGCATCCAAATGCAGGGCTCCCCAATGCTTTTGGTGAGTACGATGAAACCCCTTTACAAATGCAAGAACAAATTCAAGATTTTTGCCAATCTGGCTTTGTGAATATTGTAGGAGGTTGTTGTGGTACTACTCCCGAACATATACAAAAAATAGCAGAAATTGCCGCTCAATACCCTCCCCGAAAAATACCTGTCATAGAACCTTATTTAAGACTATCAGGGCTTGAACCCGTTACCATCTATCCAGGTTCTAATTTTGTGAATATTGGAGAAAGAACAAACGTAGCAGGTTCTCCAAAATTCAAAAAACTCATCATGGAAGGAAACTATGAAGAAGCGTTAAGTATAGCAAGACAACAAGTTGAAGGTGGAGCCCAGATTCTTGACGTTAACATGGATGATGGTATGCTTAACGGAGAAGAAGCTATGGTTAAATTTTTAAATCTTCTATCCGCAGAACCCGATATCGCTAAAATCCCTATCATGATAGACTCCTCCAAATGGACTATTATTGAAGCAGGATTAAAATGTTTGCAAGGCAAAGGAATTGTCAATTCCATAAGTCTAAAAGAAGGCGAAGAAAAATTTATTGAACAAGCTAACAAAATTCGTCGTTACGGTGCGGCGGTAGTTGTTATGGCTTTTGATGAAATCGGACAAGCTGATACGTTTGAACGTAAAATCGAAATTTGTAAACGTGCTTACGATATTCTGGTAAACCAAATAGGATTCCCCCCCCAAGACATCATCTTTGACCCCAATATCCTTACTATTGCAACAGGTATTGAAGAACACAACGAATATGGAAAAGCATTCATTGAAGCTACTCGCTGGATAAAACAAAATCTACCTCTAGCCAAAGTAAGTGGAGGTGTAAGTAACATTTCATTTTCTTTTCGGGGTAACAACGTAGTACGTGAAGCTATTCATGCCGCTTTTCTGTATCATGCTATCCATGCAGGGTTAGATATGGGAATTGTTAATGCAGGACAATTAACCGTTTATGATGATGTACCCAAAGATTTATTGGAACTCGTTGAAGATGTTCTTTTCAATCGTAGACCAGATGCCACAGAAAGATTAGTAACCTTTGCAGAAACCATCAAAAATTCTGGTCAAATACAAACTAAAACAGAAGAATGGAGAGAAAAAAATGCCATAGAACGTTTAAAATATTCATTGGTTAAAGGGATTGTAGAATACATTGAGCAAGATACCGAAGAAGTTAGAAGAATGTATGCCACAGCATTAGAAGTGATTGAAGGTCCTTTGATGGAAGGAATGAATATTGTGGGCGATTTATTCGGAGAAGGAAAAATGTTTTTACCGCAGGTAGTCAAATCGGCGAGAGTAATGAAAAAAGCAGTTGCTTACTTAATCCCTTTTATTGAAGCAGAAAAAAAAGCCAGCGGCATAAATAAAGCGGCAGGAAAAGTACTTTTAGCCACTGTAAAAGGCGATGTGCACGATATAGGAAAAAACATTGTAGGCGTAGTACTTGCTTGCAATGGTTATGAAATCATTGATTTAGGCGTCATGATTCCTTGCGAAAAAATTTTAGAAACCGCTAAAAAAGAAAATGTAGATGTTATCGGGCTTAGTGGTTTAATTACTCCCTCGTTAGACGAGATGGTACATGTTGCCTCAGAAATGCAACGCCTTAATTTCAATATACCTCTTTTAATTGGTGGTGCAACCACTTCCAAAGCTCATACTGCTGTTAAAATAGAACCTCAATATCATAACAACGCTGTTATTCATGTTTTAGATGCTTCAAAATCTGTGCCTGTGGTATCTGCCCTCCTTTCAGATGACCAAAAAGATACTTTTAAGCAATCTATCAAATTAGAATACCAAAAATTACGTGATATCCACTCTAAAAAGAAACAACACAAAAATTACGTTTCCTTTGAAGAAGCCCAAAAAAATAAAGTAAAAATCAATTTCTACGAAGAGCCCTCCCCTGTGCCTCGTTTTTGTGGCACCAAAGTAATTACTCCTAAAATTCAAGAGGTTCGCCCTTTCATTGATTGGACACCTTTTTTTGCCACTTGGGAACTCAAAGGAAAATTTCCTGATATTTTTCAAAACCCGGATTATGGCTCCGAAGCTCAAAAGTTATATGAAGATGCTAACAAAATGTTAGATGAGTTTCAAAAATATGAATTCTTGCAATTAAAAGGAGTTTTTGGCATTTATCCCGCAAATGCTGTAGGTGAAGATATAGAAGTTTATACCGATGAAAGCCGTTCACAAGTATGGAAAAAGTTTCATTTTTTAAGGCAACAAATAGAGAAAGGAACAGGTTTGCCGCATTTCTCCCTCGTTGATTTTGTTGCTCCCAAAGAAACTCAACAAAAAGATTATTTAGGAGGTTTTGCTGTCAACGCAGGTATCGGTTTAGAAAACATCGTTAGAAAATATGAATTAGACCATGATGATTATCATGCTATTTTAGCAAAAGCCGTCGCAGATAGATTAGCAGAAGCTTTCGCTGAATTTTTACATTTTTTAGTAAGAACTCAATACTGGGGATACAGTCAAGAGAGTTTTGATAATCAACGATTGATAAAAGAAGAATATCAAGGCATTCGTCCCGCCCCAGGCTACCCCGCCTGCCCTGACCACACCGAAAAAATTACCCTCTTTGACTGGCTGAACGTTACTGAAAATGCAGGGTTAATGTTAACGGAAAGTATGGCTATGTACCCCGCCGCCGCAGTAAGTGGTTTCTACTTCGCTCATCCCAAAGCTCAATATTTCGGACTAGGAGATATCGGTAAAGACCAAATAGAAAATTACGCTCAACGTAAACAACTATCACAGAATTACGTAGAAAAATGGCTTCAAACCCATTTGAGTTATTAAAATTTATTCTATGAAGTTTATAAAACTAAAAAATTTTGATTTTGTAATGTGTAAATGATTTAAAAAGAACGGGATACTAAGTTCAACATAAAATTTATATGAAAAGAAGAGATTTTATCAAACAAATTTTTTTATCAGGGGTTTTATTACCTTTTTCCTCAAACATTATTGGTTGCAAGAAACCTGATGGACGCGGGAGGCATGTTGTTATTATTGGCTCTGGAATAGCAGGATTAGCGGCGGCAAAAACATTAAAAGAAGCAAAATATAATGTCGTAGTAATTGAATCCCAAGAAAAAGTCGGTGGAAGATTACGAACAGATAGAAGTCTTGGAGTTCCTTTTGATGAAGGTGCGAGTTGGATACATGGTCCTAAACACAATCCTATTACGAATTTAGCTTATAATGCAGGCGCTGCAAATTACCTTACGAATGACAATAGTCTTATTATCTATGACCAAAACGGTCAATCTTATGAGGATAAACTTGCTGAAAAAGAATATAGAAAATATGAAAATGCCTTAAAAGAAGTTCGTAATTCAGGAAATATAAATAATTCTTTCCAAGATATTTTTAATCAACTTTACTCAGATAAAATGAATGACCCCTTATGGATTTATATGCTATCTGCTTATTTAGAATTTAATACAGGTGCAGATATATCGGAACTATCTTCTCACCAACTTGATGACGATGAAATTTTTAGAGGTAAAGACATTATCATTACGAACGGCTATGATACTATTGCTAATTATTTAGCTAAAAATCTTGACGTTCATTTAAATGAAAAAGTTACTCATATAGATTACAATCGTAGTACCATTGAAATACAAACAACACTATCTAATTATAATGCGGATTATGTTATAGTTACTGTTCCGTTAGGCGTTTTAAAAGCAAATCATATTGATTTTAATCCTGTTTTACCCAACTTTAAAAAAGAAGCTATTAACCAAATCAAGATGGGTGTTGTTAATAAATTTTTACTGATATTTGATACTTGTTTTTGGGAAAAGGATATTCAATATATCGGTTTTACTCCTACTTCCAAAGGAAAATTTAATTATTTCGTAAATTTAAATAAATTTTTATCAGGTAATGGACTAATGACTTTTGCTTTTGGAAATTATGCAAAACTTACTGAAAACCTTCCCGACACTCAAATTATTCAAGAAATCATGCTTCATCTTAAAACAATGTATGGCAATAGTATCCCTAACCCAACCCATCTGATGAGAACAAAATGGGCTTCTAATCCCAACTCATTCGGTTCTTATTCTTTTGCTACCGTTGGAAGTGATACCTCTGCTTTTGATGTACTTGCTCAAGATGTAGATAAAAAATTATTTTTTGCAGGTGAACACACTTCTAAAGCCTACAGAGGTACTGTACATGGAGCTTATTTATCCGGTATTCGTGAAGCTACTAAAATTATAAACCTTAATGACTAATATGAAATTGCATTTAACTTTATTACTTACCCTATTTTGCGCTTTTCATCTGATAGCTCAAAATAAGCAATTAGGAATATCTTTCTCTCCTGATTTTAACTATCGTTTCACAAAATATGAAGATTTAACTCTTCATATACACGAAAACGAAATGGGAAAAATAGGCTTCAAAGCAGGTATTCATTTCAATTTACCTTTCAAATCGGAAAAATGGGTAGCTACCGTTGGTCTTGGGTACGCTAACAGAGGATTTCAAAGTAAAGAACAAAATATTCAAAATACACTCAATGAACCTAAAATTGCTAATAGCCAAAGATATCGCTATCATTTTCATTATGCGGATATTCCTTTACAACTAAAATATTACCCTACACGTAAGGGAAACGCCCATTTTTTTGTAGCATTGTCTTCTATTCCTGCATTTATGTTCAGAGAAACTATGGTTCATATTTATTATTTTGATAATCAAACCCAGAAAGTAAACAATGGTAGTTTCCCAAATCGTTTTATGAATTTTTTTACTGAATTAAGTTTAGGTTCAAATTTTTTACTGAATTCCCAATATTTCCTTACTCTTGAACCTCATTTTCAGTATGGATGGATAAGTTTACAAAACGAAAGTTTTACAACCAGATTATGGTCTTTTGGATTAAGAACATGTATCTATACAAACTTTTAAATTTTCATTAAAAAACCATCCATTCAACCATAAACTTTAATTTTTTAATAATTCTTTTCAAAAACCTAATACATATTATAGAAAAAACCATTTCTAATAATTACATAAAAAAATTTAGGATAGCCTTTTATAGTAAATATGAAGAATTAGTTTTCTGGTTTAACCCCTGATTTTTTCAAGTAGTCTAATATTTGAGCAGAATTTTTATCATTAGGGTCTAACTGTACGGCTTTATCTGCATATTTATAGGCTTTAGGATTATCTTTTGTATCATAATAATAAAATGCTAAATAAGCAAAAGCTCTTGCACGTTCTTTTTTATATTTTTCTTGGTCATTTTCAGTTAACTCAATAATTTTTTCATAATATGGTTTTGCAAGACCTTGTTTGGTATCTGGATCTTTTTTCCCAGCTACATAAGCCAATTGTTGATAAGCAGGGAGAAAATCAGGTTTTAATTCAATTACTTTTTTATAATTTTCTTCGGATTTATCATAATTAGCTAAATTTTGGTATGCACGGCCTAACATATAGTAATCTTTTTGATTAGGTTTAATACTAATAGCTTTCTCATAAGCAGCAGCAGCCTTTTCCCAACTTTTTATTTCAGACCAGCAATCACCTATAGCAGAATGATAATTTAAATTTGCATCTATCTGCATGGCTTTTTCATAATAAATTACAGCGATAGAATCTTGATTGGAATTATCTAATGCTTTTGCGTAATTTTCGTAATCTTTAGCAATTTGATTTTCTGGTTTTACCCTTGCAAAATATTTATCCAAAGTTTTTAAACCTTCACTATAATTTTTTAATTCTATATAAGAATAACCTAATAAACGAAGTAAAACATTAGTAGTAGTATCTTTCAAAACAGTATTAATTTGATTTACAGCTTCTTGATATTCTTTACTTAAATACAAAAACTGACAGTAACGAACTTGAGCTTGCAAATCACCTTCTGTTTTTTGGACATAAGATTTATAGTTATCTTTTGCTTCTTTATAACGACCGGCACGGAAGTACAATTCTCCCATTTCGCGATAGGCAGGAGCAAAGTTGGGGTCTAATTGAATACATTTTTTAAAAGACTCTGCACCTTCGTTATATTTTTTTTCTTTTAAAAGTAACTTACCGATTTTAAAATGGGCTTTTACTAAATTGGGATTAATATTTACAGCGTTTTTATATTCAGTTAATGCTAACTCATTTACATTTTGTTTTTCCCATAAATCCCCTAATGCTGTATAAATATTAGCATTTTTGCTATCCATGGTTTTCGCTTTAGTAAGTAATTTGGTGGCTTCGTCAATGAATTCTTTTGAGCCTCCTTCTACGTATCCTTCTGCTAAATCTACTAATAATTCTACATCAGAGCCCCCAGAAAATTCGTATGCTTTCTGGAAATTAATTTTGGCTTCGTTCAAATTTTTCTTTAAAGCATAATATCTTCCTAAGCCCAGAAAGTTATTAGGATATTTATTTTTTAAAGATATACCTGCTTCAAATTGTTTTTTAGCATTTTCAAGTTCTTTATCTCTTGAAACAGCATCATCTTCAGAATCAATAGCTTCTTCTAAGTGTACAACACCTAAATAATAATGATATTCGGGTTTTTTTCCTGAACTCATCAAGGTTTGTAATATAGATTTAGCTTTTTTAAAATCTTCTTGAAAGATAGCTTTTTTTACTTCGTCAAGGGTTTGAGCGTTTACCCATTGAAAACTTAAGATTGCGAATAAGGCTATGATGTAATTTTTCATATATTTTTTCATTTCTAAACTTTTGAAAAAATGGTATTATTGAAGGTTTCCAGTTTTTAGTTCTACTAAACGAATAGGTTTATGCACAGGTAACAAATCCGCTTTGTAAATTAACCTTTGACCTTCTTTACCTGCAAGAAAAGATACAAAACCCGTGCCGAGACCCATCTTTGCTTCTCTACTTAATGCGTATACATTTCTAATAAACGGATATTCTCCATTTTGCAGGTAAAATAAATAAGGTCTTCTATATTCTTTATCTTCACCAATGATATGAACAACCTCTATTTTAGATAAAAATTTATTAGCTGTAGAATCTTCCATATCCGCAATCCAAGCTAATGGAATTAAACCCATTGCACTTTTATTCTGGCTAACATAATCAATTACTTTTTCATTAGTACTTGCTGAAAAGGAGTTTTTGGGTAAGGGCTCATTTTTGTTAATGCTATCTAAAACATAACCCACAATGCTTGACCCCGGATTATCAAATACTAATGTAATACTATCCTTTCTGTTTTTATTTTTTCCAATATCCTTCCAAGTACTAACTTTTCCAGAAAGTATTTGTTTCATTGTTTCATAAGAGATAGCAGTATCTGGATTTTCTTTATGAACTATAAATGCAATAGCATCAACAGCAATTTGAGTTGCTCTGGGTTTAATTTTAATATTCTCAAAATATTTGGTTTCCTCTTCATTATACAATCTTGGAACTATCGCTACCCTAACGCTATCTTTCACTAATAAATCCATTGCCTCATACTCCGAAACGTAATACGCTTTTATTTTCGCTTTTGGATAAGAAGTTTCAAAAACTTGAATAGCAGATTCTAAAACGGGTTGATATGACACATCAATAGCAATAGAAATTTTTCCACTTGTTGCTGTTTCATTAGACTGGGAAGAATTATTACAGCTTATCAAAATAAAAACAAATATTAAGAGAACCGAAAGTTTTTTAATCATGTTGCAAAACTAATGGATTTTTATAATTAACACAAATTAAAACCTTTAAATTGTTTTAAAATAGTCTTATTGTGTTATAGATAAAATTAGGGGTGCATCTCTCATGCTACGCATTCTGGTTGGGCTGCTACGTTTACACTGAGCTTGCCGAAGTGGGCTTTGCTGCTTGCTTCTGCGTATCGGTGTACTCAATGTATGACAATCTTTTGCCATTCAAAGGCAGCGCTACTTCGTGGTCAATGAGTATTATCGAATGGTTACCTTCATATCCCTCACGTTTCATTTTTGCACATCTCGCAATTTTATCCATGAATTAAAAATCAACTATAAAAAATTAACCATCACCTTTAAATGATGGTTTACATAAGGGTTTAGTTAAAATTAAATGTAAGGAAATAAGTTGCTAAGTTTAAATTCACAAGTTGATGGGTCAAATGAATATTTGGTAACCTTTTCAGTGGATTTACCTGACATTATATTTTCTTCGTTGGAAAATTCAACCATTTCTCCATTATCACTATTAAATTTTCCTTCAAAACTTACAGAAACCTGAGACGTAGAAAACGTGCCTTTAAGTTTAGGATTAAATCCAACATTTAATTTTTTGTTTTTTACATCATAAAAATAAAGACCTGTTACATTGTTTCCATTACATCCATAAGAAATCAACTTGGTAGTTCAATAAAAATATTTTTTGGATTTGTGAAAATAGTAAAAATTTTATAAATAAAAAAAGCTGCCTATTAAAGAGCAGCTTTATAATTAATCCTATTTACGATGTTAAAAATTTATGCTAAATCAATTTTTTTTGTTAGATAAACGTCTTGAACAGCATTAATAATTTGAATACCTTCTTTTAAAGGTTTTTGGAATGCTTTTCTACCTAAAATTAAACCCATACCGCCAGCTCTTTTATTTACTATTGCTGTTACAACAGCTTCTTTTAAATCTGAATCTCCAGAAGATGCCCCACCTGAATTAATTAATCCTGCTCTACCCATATAACAATTGGCGACTTGATACCTGGTTAAATCAATAGGATGGTCAGAGGTTAATTTTTCATATACATATTTATGAGTTTTTCCGAATTTTAAGGCATTATAACCACCATTATTTTCTGGTAATTTTTGTTTGATAATATCAGCTTGAATAGTTACACCAATATGATTGGCTTGTCCAGTTAAATCAGCAGATACATGATAATCTTTATCTGGAGTTTTAAAAGCTGAATTTCTAGTATAACACCATAAGATAGTAGCCATTCCTAATTCATGGGCATATTCAAAAGCAGCACTAACTTCTTGAATTTGTCTAGTTGATTCTTCAGAACCGAAGTAAATTGTTGCACCAACTGCCACAGCACCCATATTCCACGCATCTCTTACAGAACCAAACATAATTTGGTCATATTTATTTGGATAACTCAAAAATTCATTATGATTGATTTTGACAATAAAAGGAATTTTATGAGCATATTTTCTTGAAACAGAAGCTAAAACACCAAATGTTGAGGCAACTGCATTACAACCAGATTCCATTGCTAATTTTACGATATTTTCAGGGTCAAAATACATGGGATTAGGCGCAAATGAAGCTCCTGCTGAATGTTCAATTCCTTGATCAACAGGCAATATGGATAAATAACCAGTATTTTTTAGTCTTCCATGATTATATAAAGTTTGTAAACTACGCAAAGTTTGGTTGTTACGATTAGAGTCTTTCCAAATTTGATCTACAAAATTAGGACTTGGTGGATAAAGGTTTTTTTTGTCTATGGTTTTACATTCATGCTTTAAATAAAAATCTGCATCATTACCTAATATCGTTATAATTTTTTCTAATGACATATTCTGTTCAAATAAAAATTGCTGCGAAAATAAAGCATATTTTGCAAAATAAAAAAAAATATTCTACTTTTGCATAAGGGGAATCAAAATTCTTACTACTTTCTTTTTATGAAAGATAAAGTATTTATTAGCTTAATGACAGATTTTGGTTTTAAACGTGTTTTTGGTTCTGAACCTAATAAGGTTTTTTTAGTTAGTCTCTTAAATTGCATTTTGTTATATACTGATGATATAGAAATTGTGGACATTGAGTACTTAAAAAATGAGTATTTATCTGATGATGAGGAGGATAGAAAGGTTATTATAGACTTAATGTGCAAAGATACTCAGAATCGTTTATTTGTTGTGGAAGTTCAATTATCACCCCAATTATTTTTTACAGATAGAATTTTATATTATGCTTCTCGAATTTTTTCCAATCAACAAACAAAAGGAAATTGGAATTATGAATTAAAACCGTTGTATATCATTTCATTATCCTATTTTACTATACAAAATGATTTTGAAGTAATTTCAGTTCAGAAATTAATGAACATTAAAACTCAAGAAGTTTTTTCTGATAAACTAACAATTATCAATGTTCAATTAAATAATTTTAAGAAAAATGAAGAAGAGTTAGAAACAGATTTAGAAAAATGGCTTTATTTATTAAAGGATATACATAAATTAGAACGAATACCCAAAAATTTTCAAGGATATTTGTTTGAGAGGTTATTCCAAATAGCAGAATATCATGGATTAAGTAAAAAAGAAAGAGAAAAATACGATAAAAAGTTAGATGATATGGGAGTATATGAAAATGCTATTCAGTACGCAATATTAGAAGGAAAAAAATTAGCTGAAAAAGAAATACAAGAAGCAAGAGAAAAAGAAAGAGAAGCAAGAGAAAAAGAGAAAGAAGCAAGAGAAAAAGAGAAAGAAGCAAGAGAAAAAGAGAAAGAAGCAAGAGAAAAAGAGAAAGAAGCAAGAGAAAAAGAAAGAGAAGCAAGAGAAAAAATAGTTCTCGCAATCTTGAATTTAAGAAAATTAAAATTTTCTGATATCCAAATTCAAGAAGTTCTTAATATTAAAATTTCTGATTATCATCAATCAATTTTTTAGAATAATGATAAATCTAAATCATTTTATAATTTTTCTGTTAATATTTTTTTGTTTTGATACTTTTTCACAACCTACACCTATTAAAAAGCAAAATTTGGAAGAAGAAAAAAGAAAACTTGAAGAAGAAGTTAAATTGACTAATAAGCTTTTAGAAGAAACACGAAAAACTCGTAAACAGTCTTCAGCGGAACTTCAGATTGTAAATTCTCAAATTCAATTACGTGAACAGATTGTTTCAACTCTTCATTTTCAAGTGAAAAATATTGACCAAGAAATTGAAAATATTGAAAAAATGATACAATCTATGCAAAAAGATATTCTTAAACTTAAACAAGAATACTTAGAATTTGCATATTCTACCTATAAAAACCATAACAATATTAGTGTTTTGCTTTGGTTGTTTAGTTCAGAAAGTTTTAACCAAGCTTATAATAGATTAAGATATTTTAAAGATTTTTCAGAAATACGAAAAAACCAAATTCAGCTTATTAGAAGAGCACAAGTTCATTTAATGGAGAAGAAGTTAGAATTAGAAAATCGGAAAAATAAAAAAAATGCAATACTTGGTGAAAAGAAAACAGAGTATGAAAAACTTGTTGAAAATAAAAAAATAAAACAAACCATAGTTGAATCTTTAAGAAAACAAGAATCTTATTACAAAAAGCAACTAAATATTCAAAGGCAAAATATGCAAAAAATTCAATCTTCTATTGAGCAATTAATTCTAGATGAGAAAAAATCAGTAGCGAACAAACCTCAGGAAGAAAAAGAAGCGGATATTACGGCACCTTTATCTAAATTATTTGAAAAAAACAAAGGAAAACTTCCCTGGCCTGTTTCTATGAATAAAGGAGTGATAACCGGAAAATTTGGGCTTTCAGAAGACGAAGTATCTGGTGGTAAAATTATGAATAATGGTGTTTATATTTCTACTTCACCAAATGAAAATGTGAGAGCTGTTTTTGGTGGAAAGGTAACAGCTGTTCAGAATCTTCCGATGCTTGGAAAAGTAGTCATTATTCAACACGGAAATTACAGAACAGTTTATGCTAATTTGAATGATGTTTTTGTGAAAGTGGGTGATGAATTAGAAGCTCTTACTAATATTGGTAACCTTAAACTTAATTCCGAAAATGAACAATGCCAACTTCATTTTCTAATTTATGAAGGTAAAAATCCTTTAAATCCTGAACAATGGATTGTAAATAAAAGATAAATTTTGCCTTATTGAAAATGGAATTCGTGATTTTTTAATGAATTATTTATTATTCCACATTTTCTAAATCATATTTCATCATGATTTCAACTAATTGTTGAAAAGTAGTTTTAGGTTTCCATCCTAAAATTTTTTCTGCTTTAGAGGCATCACCAACCAATAAATCAACCTCTGCTGGTCTAAAGTAACGTGGGTCAATTTCTACGATAACACGATTGGTTTTTTTATCAATACCTTTTTCGTGGATACCTTCACCCTCCCAAACCAAATTTATACCTATAAATTGAGCAGCTAATTCCACAAACTCTCTAACAGAATGAGTTTCACCAGTAGCAATTACAAAATCTTGAGCTTCATTTAATTGTAACATTCTCCACATAGCTTCAACGTATTCTGGTGCATAACCCCAATCCCTTTTAGCATTCAAGTTTCCTAATTTTAAAGTATTCTTTTTTTGATGATAAATTTCCGATAAACCTACAGTAATTTTGCGAGTTACAAAAGTTTTCCCTCTTCTCTCTGATTCATGATTAAATAAAATTCCATTACAAGCAAATAAATTATAAGCCTCTCTAAAATTTTTTACAATCCAAAATCCATAAATTTTTGCTACACCGTAAGGACTTCTAGGATAAAAAGGGGTTTCTTCATTTTGAGGGATAGCCTGAACTTTACCATATAACTCAGAAGTAGAGGCTTGATAAAATTTAGCTTCTTTACAATGATTTTGCATAGCATCTAAGATGCGGAGTGTACCCATTGCATCTACTTGTGCAGTATATTCAGGAACCTCAAAAGATACCTGAACATGGCTTTGAGCCGCTAAATTATAAATCTCATCGGGTTTTATTGTTGATAATAATTTATTCAAATTTGCGCTATCTGTAACATCACCATGATGTAATTTTAATTGAGGATGTGAAAAAATATGGTCAATTCTTTGTGTATTAAAATTGGAGGCTCTTCGTACCAAACCATGAACTTCATAATTTTTGCTTAATAGTAATTCTGCTAAAAAAGAACCATCTTGGCCTGTAATACCAGTAATAAAAGCTTTTTTCATAGTGCAAAAATAATACTATTAGAGGTTAAATTAAATTTTTCTGAATTGATTTTTTTATGTTTACAAAAAATATAATTTTGCAATAGGGTATGATAAAGTTTTTTGAACAAACAATCAAACATTTTAGGACAACAGGAGCAATAGCAGCTTCATCAGAAGAACTTTCAGAATTATTAGTAGTAACTGCTAATATAAAGGAAGCAAAATGTATAGTAGAGTTTGGTCCAGGTACTGGGGTTGTAACCAAGCAAATTCTCAAACATAAAAATCCAGATGCTTTGTTTTTCGCAATAGAAATGAATCCAGTATTTGTTGAAGCAACAAAAAAGTCTTGCCCTGATGCTATTGTTTACCATGATAATGCTATAAACCTGCCCAAATACCTTGAAAATCACAACCAAAAATCTTGCGACATTATTTATAGCGGGTTACCTTGGTCATTAATAGATGAAAAAATTCAAGATAAACTATTAGATGTTATTCATGAAAATTTAAAAGAGGGTGGAGAATTCTTAACATTTGCTTATATTCACGGGGTTTATTTGCCTAATGGTTTAAAATTTAAGAAAAAAATAGAAACCCGATTTAAAAAAGTTATGAAAACAAAAACTGTATGGTTAAACACACCACCAGCTTTTGTTTACCATGCTATTAAATAGTGATTTTATA
>CALLMJ010000057.1 GCA_938006875.1 uncultured Bacteroidia bacterium | reverse complement strand
GACCATTTTTCGTGGGAGATCGGTTGTTTCGGTATGTTCGCTTCACTCACTACTCAACAACCGAATATATACAAAAGGATTGGTCATTGAGTAGGCGTAGCCGTACCGAAATGACCATTTTTCGTGGGAGATCGGTTGTTTCGGTATGTTCGCTTCACTCACTACTCAACAACCGAATATATACATAAGGATTGTTCATTGAGTAGGCGTAGTCGTACCGAAATGACATTTTTCGTGGGAAATCGGTCGTTTCGGTAAGTTCGCTTCACTCACTACTCAACAACCGAAATATATACATAATGTTTTAAATGAACTTATTAATCGCTAACAATTAACTGGTAAACCATTTTTAATGAATTGTTCATAAACTCTATTATTTAAAAATTATTGAAAAAAAATGTTATATTTGCAATAAAATTATAATATGAAAATTGTTGCTATAAAAAAGTTACTTCAAGAACAAAATTTAGAAACTTTAAAACTTCAAGAACAAAAACTTTTGGAGGGTGAGACTTTAGATATTGAAGTAATGGGTGATGATGAAGGGGAACAACTTACGCATATTTTAGGTGCAATATGGATTAAAGAAGCAGTTCAAAATGGAATGAGTTTAAACGAAGCCATAAGAGCTTTTACTGAAAAAGTAAGAAAATCTATTGATTAGTTTTTTTTTTATTTTCATATCAGCTTTGAAAAAATTTTTATATTTGCATGTTATTTTCTTTTAAAATGCGAAAAATAATTTTCTCTTTATTATTTCTGCTGAGATTACAAAATTTAAATGCACAAGAAGGATATCATCTAGGTGTTTATGCGATGCCTTTAAGTTCTTGGATGTTAAATAAACAAGATTCTGATGCATCTAAAGATCAGTTTTCTTATTTGAGAACTTACGGAATGTCTGGTGGTGTATCTTTGGGTTATCATTTTGAAGACCATTTGGGTGTCCATGTAAATTTACTTTATTCTTCGCAAGGTCAAGATCATACTTATAAAAATAGACTTCAAGATACTGTAAGACATCAGCTACGTCAGTATTATTTAAAAGTTCCAGTTCTTTTTAAATATACAACGGATCCAGAACTTAAATACGCATTTACGGTTGAAGCAGGTCCTCAATTTAATTTTTTGATGGGAGTAAATGAAAGAAACAATGATAGAGCTTATCAATATGAACAAGTTCCATTTGTTTATAAAACCAATGTACCATCACGTTATGAAACTTTTAATTCTATTTTGCTAGGTGCAACATTAAGAACAGGAATAGATGTAAAATTAAGGTATAATATGAAAATGAATGCTAGAATTTGGGTGGATTATGCTTTTACTGATGCTGAAAATAAGAATGCAACTTATGATTTAACCACTCAAGGTATAACCCAGACTGTAAACTATTACCCAAAAAATAGACCCAAAACTACTAATATCACTGGAGGTTTACTTATAGGAATAACATATGTTTTAATGCCTAAATTACACTATTAATTTTGAGAATTATGAATATTTTATTATTTGGTGGTTCCATTTTTCCCAATCAATCTGCTTTAGAAAATAATCAACTTTTAACTTATTTATACGAGTTTATTTCTAAAAGAATATTTAATTGTTACGATTGTAGTTTTGAATGGGTTACTTCTTTGTTAATTTTATTGTTGAGTATTTTCAGTTTTTATCTGATTTTTAATCACTTAAAAAACAAAAATAAATCATAACTTCCATGTCTAAAATTAGGGTTTTAATTGCAGATGATGAAGAGCCAGCAAGAAAAAAAATGTTAAGATTGCTCGGTAATTTTGAGCAGTTTGAAACTGTTGGTATTGCGGAAGATGGACTGCAAGCTCTTGATTATATTGTGGAATTAGAACCTGATGTAGTTTTTTTAGATATTGAAATGCCCGGTTTGAATGGTTTAGAAGTTGTACAAAATTTACCTAAAAATTTACATCCAATTATTGTATTTGCCACAGCATACCATGAACATGCTGTAAAAGCTTTTGAACTTAATAGTATAGATTACCTTTTAAAGCCTGTTACTAAAGAACGTCTTCATTCAACTATAGAAAAAATTCAAAAAAATTTAACTTTAAAAGAACCTCAAAAATTACCTATTGATGACCTAAATCACCAACTTCAACAAAATGGTTTTCAGTTTAATAATAAAATTCCTATTCCTACTGCTGATCGTTATAAACTGGTTAATGTAGAAGATATTATATTAGTTCAAGTTGAGGAAAGATTAACTCATATTTTTACCACTGAAAAAAGATTTATGATTAATCAAACTTTGGAACAATTCGAAAAAAAACTTCCAATTAATACCTTTGTAAAAGTTAATCGTTCTGCAATAGTAAATTTAACACACGTTAAAGAATTTGTAATATGGTTTGGACATCGTTTAAAATTAATACTTACCAATGGAATGGAAGTTATTTGTAGTAGAGAACGTTCTAAATCTTTAAAGCAAATGCTTGATTTATAATTTTATGACTATTCAAGTCCTGAATGTTAGTCATGCTTTTAACGATAAATTTATTTTAAAAAATATCAGTTTTGAAATATTCCCAGGAGATAGATTATGTATAATTGGCAAAAGTGGTGAAGGAAAAAGTGTTCTCTTTAAATTGATGACTGGTTTATTAGAACCTTTATACGGTAATATTTCAGTAAATGGTCAAAATGTATTTCCTTTAACTATAAAAAAATCACAACAAATGGGGGTGGTTTTCCAAAATCCTGCGTTGATTGATAGTTACAATGTATGGGAAAATATTGGTTTAATTGATATTTATAACAGAAAAAAATATTCAGAAATTATTAGTAAAGTATCAAGAATTTTACCATTAGTTGGTCTGAATGATAAAGACCAAAACAAAAAAGTAGAAGAGTTATCAGGTGGAATGAAAAAAAGGGTTTCTATTGCTCGTGCTTTGTATCACCAACCTAAAATTCTTTTTTTTGATGAGCCTCACGCTGGTTTAGACCCTATTAATGCTCGTTTAATTGACGATTTGATTATTAATATTTTTCAAACCCATCAAATTTTAGTTATGATTACTCATAATATTGACTCCGTTCGTAAAATTGCTAATAAAATTTTATTTATTGACCAACAGATTGGATACTTTTTTCAAAGTTTAGATTTGTTTTTGCAATCTAATCTACCTATTATCCAAGAATTTTTATCTTGAAATTCAAAAATTGAACTTTTTTTCAATATTTTTGTTTTAAAATTATTAAAAAATTTATGTTAGAAATTGGACAAAAAGCTCCTGATTTTACTACTCAAGACCATTTAGGTAATGAAATTACTCTCAGTAACCTTAAAGGAAAAAAAATCATATTATATTTTTATCCAAAAGATGATACACCTGGTTGTACAAAAGAAGCTTGTAATTTAAGGGATAATCTTAATTTATTAAAAGACAAAGGTTTTGTGGTTCTTGGTGTTAGTGCAGATAGTTTAGATTCCCATAAAAAATTTGCAAATAAACATCAATTAAATTTTTCTTTATTGCTTGATGAAGATAAGAAAATTATTAATGCTTATGGTGCTTGGGGAGAGAAGAATATGTATGGTAAAATTACCCAAGGTATTATGCGTTATACTTATATCATCAATGAAGAGGGTATCATAGAAAATATTATAAAAAAAGTAAAAACAGATGCTCATACTGAACAAATTTTAGCATTATATCAAAAATAATTTTTTATACTGAATTTTACTGATTTATAAAATATATTTTTTTACACCATAATTGACATTTATTTTTGCAATCAATTATGGATATTGCATTTTTTATCATGGCTTTTACAGCTATATTTTCAATCGTTAATCCTTTTAATGTTTTACCTTCCTTTATAGCACTTTCCGCTGGAAAATCAAATGAATGGCAATTTAAAATGAGTTATAAAGCATCATTTAATGCTTTTTTAATACTTTTAGTTTTTGCATTTTTTGGAACAGCTATAATGAATTTTTTTAGTATCACTGTTCACGGAATGAGAATTGCCGGCGGTATTATGATATGTTTAAATGGATTAAGAATGTTACAACAAAATTCTGAAAAAAAAGAACAAGAAGTTAATCCAGAAGATGCAGATAAAACAGATATTTCTTTTACACCATTAGCTATGCCTATGCTTTCTGGACCCGGTTCTATATCTTTAGTTATTGGTCTTTTCTCTAAAACCAAAGATATTTCTCAAATCATTTCTTTAGTGTTAGCTATCGCATTAACAGCTTTCTCATGCTTTTTAGTGTTGAGATCTTCTAAATACTATGCCAAAATTCTTGGGAAAAGTGGTATTACCGCAATGACCAAAATTACTGGTTTTTTAGTTTTAAGTATTGGTGTTGAATTTATTATTAATGGAATAAGAGGAGAGTTCAATATTTTATAAAATGGATTTATCAATTGATTAAAATTGTAAATTTGCAAGAAATTTACATCAAAAAGAGTATGAATTTGGCATCTAAAAATTTAATTTCATTGTTTGAATTTATCCATGAAAAAGAAAAAGGTTTCCCTTATGCAAATGGTGAATTATCACAATTATTAAGAGGAATTAGTTTAGCTACAAAAATTATTAATAGAGAAGTAAGAGTTGCTGGATTATCTAATATTTTAGGTTCTACTGGATATTATAATGTTCAAGGAGAGGAGGTAAAAAAACTTGATGAGTATGCAAACGAAGTAATGATCAAGTCTTTGAATTTGAGTCAATCTGTTGCATTAATGGGTTCAGAAGAGAATGAAGAGGTAATTTTATCAAATGCTGAAGCAAAATATGTTATTTTATTTGATCCATTAGATGGCTCTTCTAATATAGATGTGAATATAAATATAGGTACAATTTTTTCGATTTTTAGGAAGGTAAATGAAAATTGTAATTTAGAAGATTGTTTACAACTTGGTTTGAAGCAAGTTGCGGCGGGTTACGTAATTTATGGTTCTAGCACCATGTTAGTTTATACAACGGGTGCAGGTGTTAATGGTTTTACTTTAGAGCCTTCCATCGGTGAATATTTTTTATCTCATCCTGATATAAAAATGCCCGAAAAATCTAATACTTTTTCTATTAATGAAGGAAATTCATGGGGTTTTGAAGAGAATTTAAAAAAATATTTGGAGTATATTAAAATAGATGACAAAGCAACTAAAAGACCCTATAAAGCGAGATATGTTGGCTCTTTAGTGGCTGATTTTCATAGAACCTTGTTAAAAGGTGGAATTTTTATATATCCAGCATCTAAAAAAGAACCTAATGGAAAGTTAAGATTACTTTATGAAGCTAATCCCATTGCATTTTTAGCAGAACAAGCTGGAGGTTTAGCAACTGATGGAAACAAAAGAATATTAGAAAAGCAACCCAAAGAACTTCATGAAAGAACTCCTTTATATGTAGGTTCAAAACAAGAAATAGAATTAATTCATAAATTTTTAAATGAAACTATTGTTTTACAATAAGAAACGTTGTATATTGCACCAAAATTAATTACATAAATTTATGAGTCTTTGGAAACGTTTTGTAAGAGCGGTAAAATCGCTATTTGGTGGTGCTATTACTGCTATTGAGGATCCTAAACTAATATTGGAACAAAATATTCGTGAATTAAACGAACAAGTTCCTAAAATGAATGATGCAGTAGCTACTGCAAAGGCACAAGTAAATCTTTTTCAAAAAGAATACGATAAAAAGAAAGCCGAGCATGATGAGTTAGTAGTTAAAATTAAAGCGGCTATTAATCAAAATAGAGATGATTTAGCTGGGCAATATGCTCTAAAATTAGAACAAACTAAGTCCTCTTTGTCTACTATTGAAGCACAATTAGCTGCAGCAACTAAGGCTTATGAAAAAGCAGTAGATGTCAAAAAAGCCTTCATGAAAGAAAAAGACAAAAAAATTAATGAGGCTAAGGAAGCTCTTAAAGCTCATGAACGTTCTAAATGGATGGAAAAAATCGCAAATACTATGCAGTCTTTTGAAACCATGTCCATTGCTGAAACTCATGATGAAATGATTACTAAACTCAATGAAAAAACTGCTAAATCAGAAGCTAAGCTTGAAATGGCATTAGATACTGTTGATACTTCCAGTCTGAAAATGGAAGAAGAAATGGAAAAAATTAAAGCAGCAGAGTTGCTAAAACAATTCAAATTAGATATGCAAGGTCCAAATATTACATCTTCTAACACTGAAACCAATCTAGATTCTGATATACTTCAAAATAAAGACAAAACTTTATAATTCATACCTTTATGGATGAAAATAAAAAATTGAGTTCGGAAGAGCAGCGTGAAAAAATGAAACAAGAATATTTGCAAGAACTAAAACTACGCAAAAAAATTCTTGACAAAATGAAGGAAGCTAATCAAATGAACAAAATTTCAGAAAATCTTGAGCAAGTCTTAAAACTTGCTCAAGTTTCCGAAGATATGGATGAATTTATTGAAAAATTGAATTCATCTGCTCAAATTTCTGAATCTAAATTAGATATTGCTTTAGAAAATCAAGTTCATGATAAAGAAACTCAAAAATCTTCTCCTGAAGATATTTTAACCCAAATTAAAATGGAAATGGGCTTACTAGAACAAAAAGCTCAGCAGAATACTAATGATATTTCTGAGGTATCTAAAACCTTATTAGAAGAAGAAAAGCAATCAGAAAATTTAACTGCTGATAAAAAGTTTTCTAGTAAGACGATAGGAGACGAAGAACATTGACTTTTTCATAACAATTGTAAAAAAATGGGAGTTTTATAAATGTCAATTTTTTACTTTTTGATTAGAATATTATTAACAAAATCTTAGTAAAATAAATCAGAAACATTATGAAGGGGGTAAGGTTTAGGTAAAATAAAGCCTTCCCCGTATTTTTTTCCTATTATCCTTCCCATTTCCATAGCTCTTGAATAGATATTTTCCCAAAATTCTTGCGAAGAAATATAGGTTTGAGGTTCCTTTGAATTGGGATTATAAAATTGTGATTGATAGGCTTTTATGGATTCTATTTTTTTTTCCATATAAGGAGTAACATCCACTACTAAGTTTGGAATTAATAGTTTATCTTGGATATAATGGATATAGTTATGAGGTCTCCAAGGTTTTTGAATTTCTTGGTTATTGTAAGTTTGAATTTTTAAAAGTCCACTTAGAAAGATTGAGTCAATGGATAATTTTGCGGCTTTTCCATGGTCTGGATGTCTATCCTCAGGGGCATTAATCACCACTAATTTGGGTTGAAATTTTCTGATAACTTGGATAATTTTTAATTGATTTTCTTCATTATTAGAAAAAAATCCATCGGGCATATCCAGGTTTTCTCTATGGGTAAGTCCAAGAATATTCTTTGCACTTTCTGCTTCTTTTAAACGAATTTCGGGATTTCCTCTGGTCCCTAATTCTCCTTTTGTAAAATCAACAATTCCAACTTTGTAGCCTTCTGAAATCCATTTCAAAATAGAACCTGCGCAGCCAAGTTCTGCATCATCTGGATGTGCAGCTAAAACTAAAATATCTAAGGTAGTTTGATGAGTTTCTTCGTGCATGATTGGTCGTTACTGTAAATTTTTAAATGATAGATACCTGGAGTTAAATTTTTTAAATATATTTTTTTTTCAGGGTCATAGCTTGATATAAACTGACCAAAGGAATTATAAAGTTCTAATTTGAGAATATTTTTTGAAGTTCTAATATTTAAAATTTCATTGACTGGATTGGGGTAAATATTTATATCAAAATATTCTGATTTATCTTTTGAAACTAAAAATTCAGATTTTGAACCCATAACAGGTCTTATCATAAGTGTTCCATTGAGACGAGATTTTACAAAAACCGATGAACTATCCCAATAGATGTTGTTATTATTGTTGAAACTAAAATCAAAACCTACACCAATAGGCTTATTATCAGGTTGGGTTATTCCGATATAATATACATCAGGCAAGGGTAGTATAGAATCCAGCAAGAAGTAGTTAAAACTGTCTCTAGAACTTAAATGATTGAGATTATAAAATTTACTATACAAAATGGAGTCCCTTTGTAAATGGGACATGACTACTAATTTAAAACCTTTACCTGAGATTATATCTAGATTAGGCACGAAATTAATCATTACAGCCTTTAAAGAGTCATCTGTGTGGTTATAATATTTTTGAACGAATGTTTTAGCGGTTCTTAATCCATAACCTGTTTCTGGTTCACCATCGTCATAAGCCCAAACAGAATCTATTGGAAAATTTAATTTTAAAGTATCATTTAAAATTTGAGGGTCTGAAGCATTTTGATTTAATGAAAATTGAACTCTAAAATTGGAAAATTTATCAATTATATCCCATTGATCAGCAAAAGGAGGAATGGGATATGCTGTTTTGGGTGGGAAAAAAGCAAAAAATTGATTTTGTATTAAGGGTGGGTTTAATGTTGTATTGTTTTTGGTTTCTTGAATAGACCATATTAAATTTCTGCCTTCGTTATTAGCACTTAAATTGGTTACTTCAATAAAATTCTGAGACATCCAAGGTCTAGATTGAAATTGTTTTAATGGAACAGAAGTTAAAGAATCAAATATGGAAAATCGTTTATCTGAAAAGGATAAATCGGTAAATAGGGTATCGTCATGAGTTCTATTTTTGTTGAGGTAAATATAATCTAGAATCCATTGGTCAAATAAACCGTTTAAATTCCCAAAAGTTTCAAAATAAAATTGAAATTGACCATAGTGGTATTTTGAAAGATGAACAGGAATAATCACTCTTTTGAACTGGCTCATGGTATCACCACCGTTTCTAAACCACACTAAATTAGGTTTTTGAGTGTTGTCCAGAAAATACAATTTTAAGCTATCATTACTTTCTGCTTTATCACCATAACCACCGTGCATAAAGAAAAATGAAAGGTAAATACTATCAGAATCTGAAAATGAAGATAAATCAATAGGTTTAGAGATTAGTCTTTCTTTTATCCCTTGAGTGGGAGTATCAAAATAACCTTGCCCATTTTTTTTAGCTCCATCTATTACTACAACACCTCTATTAGGCGGAACTTTACCAATACCAAAATGAATCTGAACATTCTCATCATCTTCCCATAAATTGGAATTTAATTGAGAAGAGTCTTGATAAAAGTCATCAAAAAAAGGAAGTTGGAGGGATTGAGTTTTAAAATTTCGTGAAGGTAAGTGAAAAATATCATTTCCCAAATATGAGGGATACTCTAATTCTTTTAATAATATTTCTTGAGTAAATGCAAAAAAAGAGGTAAGAAAAAATATGATTTTTAAACACCAAAATTTCATTTTGATTTGTTCTTATGGTTAGGTTTCTTTTTATGATTTTTTTTGTCTTTTTTATCTGATTCTAAGTGTAGATTAGATTGCCCTACGACATCCACAAAATCCTCAGATAGGTTAAGATTTTTTACATCATTTTTTTCGTTTTCTAAGAGTGAAAGGGTAGGAGGTTTTATTCCTTTTTGGTTTAAGGCAATAATTTCTTGAACTTTTTCAACAGGTAAACCCACCCAACTGTCATCATTTGGGTATCCAAACCACATAATTCGTTTGAAAATATCAACTTTTTGAAGCAAAGCGGTTCCTAATTCTGTTTTGAGTTCTTTTACATCAGGAATATCATTCAGAGCATCTAAATAAACTTCTAATTCATAGTTTAAGCAACATTTTAACCTTCCACATAGACCCGTAATTTTAGAGGGGTTTAACGAAATATTTTGGTATCTTGCAGATGCAGTCGTAACATTTTTAAAATCTTCTAACCAAGTTGAACAGCAAAGCTCTCTACCACATGAACCAATTCCACCGACTAATGCTGATTCTTGTCTTAACCCAATTTGACGCATTTCTATACGAATTTTAAATTCTTCTGCAAGAATTTTGATAAGTTCTCTAAAATCAATTCTATTTTCAGCGGTATAGAAGAATGTAGCTTTTGTTCCATCTGCTTGATAAAAAATCTCAGTGAGTTTCATATCAATTTTAAGCTTTGATATGATTTCACGAGTTTTGGTTAGCATAGAATATTCCTGAGCTTTTAATTCTGTAAATTTTTGTAATTCTTCAGGACTTGCTTTTCTATAAATTTTAAGTATTTCGTTTTCAGGTATATTATGTTTTTTTAATTGTAATCTTACCAACTGCCCACCAATACCCACAGAACCAATATCATAGCCTCTATCACTTTCTACTACGACCCAATCTCCGGGATATAAATCTAAATGATTGATATTTTTATAATAACTTTTTTGCATTCCACGAAATTTAATTTCGTAAATATTATGATTTTCGGAAACCCCTGGAGGTAACATATTTTCTAACCAATCATGGAAATTTATTCTGCTGCATCCACCTTCTGAGCAATCTCCATTTCGTCCACATCCTTTTCCTGTACTGCAACCCATATCTGATTTTGTTACAAAAATATTAAATTTTCTTGTATCAACGAAAAGTTTATCTTCATTATTTTATATTTTGCCAATAAATCATTTCATTCAAATTTTTGTATCGTTCTAAAATTTCTAATTTTCCATTTTTGCTTAACTCGTTAATGATTCGTGTGTTATCTTGAATACTGGGTATAGTGTTGATAAGAATTGCTCCATTTTTATAAGTCATTTTTTGTAGTTTATGAATAATAGAAGTTTCCCATAAAAATTCAGGAATATGTAAATCAATGAATAAATCTACGATAATAAAATCATAAAATTCTTGTGAATCTTCAATAAAATTTTGAGCATCTACAATATGGATTTTTAAATTTTCAAATCGTTGAATATTGAAATATTTTTGAGAAATTTCTACTACTAATGGGTCTATTTCTATGGCTGTAACTTCATATATTTTTTGAGGAAAATAATTTTCAAGTATTTCCAAAACACAACCAGCACCTAATCCTAACATCAAAATTTTTTTAGGAAAAAAATTTTTTAATTCCAATTGTTGAAAAGCAAATTGAAAGGCTTTTTGTAAAGAACCATAAGAATAATTGGCTTTTGCAGAATCTAATACAAATTTACCATTAACTTTTTGAACTTCTAAAACTTTATTATAATCTGAATGAAAGCGAAAACTTTGGGATTGAAAGTTTAAACCTATAAAATTGAGAATTTTTTTGAACATAAAAAAATAGCCTTTCTTAGAAAAGAAAGGCAAAATTAATTGAAATTGTTAAGAAATTATGCTTCTGTAATTCCGTATTTTTGTTTTAAGAAATCATCGTAGTGGTCTGCATAGTTTCCTACACGATTTAACATAGCAGCAGCTTCTTGTTGGTCTAAGCCTTCTACTTCACGAATCATCTTGATGTAAATCCAATTTTCGTATTTAACAAAACTTACACCATAAAATCCGTAATTAACTTCTAATAATTCTTGATAAAATTCAAGTAAATGTGTGGAGGGTAGTGGGCAAACTGGAGACATAACTTGGTAATATGCTCTTTTTTCTCTTTCAATGTACATAATATCTACCCAAACTAATGCAGAACCTTTTTTCAAGTTCCATTGCCCAGGTTTGTCGCCTCTACAATCAGCAGGATTAACACCTAATCCTTTAATACACTCTTCAATAATTTGATAATAATGACCTAAATCCATTTTTTGAAATTATTTTTGTTTAAAACTTCCGTAAAATTATTTAGTTATTTTCAATTAAGCAAATTTTTTTTAGAGATATGTCCAAGCTGTTTGATAATCAGCATAATGAGACCAAAACTCTAATAACTTTTCGTAAAATGGATGATTAGCTATTGTTGCACTGTCTCCAATGACTATCAATTTTTTTCTTGCTCTGGTAATAGCCACATTCATTCTTCTTGTATCTTTTAAAAATCCTATTTCTCCCTCTTCATTTGACCTTACTAAGCTTATCGCAATAATATCTTTTTCTTCACCTTGAAAACCATCTATGGTATCAATTTTATAATTTTTTAATGTATTCTCTTGTAAAACAAGTTCTTCTAAAAGTTTAACCTGTTGTTTATAAGGTGATATCATTCCAATAGAGGCATTAGGATATTTCTCAGAAAGTTTTTTTATGTAGGAAATTAAAATATTTGCTTCCTCAGGGTTGTAAAATGATAAAGTTTCTGGGTTTTGTATTTCGGAAAATCCACATCCTGCCGTATCAATAAAAGTGATTATAGGTTCATCAATACTCAAAGAAAAATTCTTGACACTTTCATCTGCATACAAATCGTTTTTATAAAAAATCTCTGAAGAGAACTTCATAATGATTTCATTAGCACGATATTGGGTATTTAGCATTACTGAAGCTTGCGGATATTTCTCAATCAATCTTTCAAATAAAGTGATAGATAAACCCATTTTTTCAGCTTCTACAGATTTTACCGTAGGCGGTAACTGGTGATGGTCTCCTGCAAGAACTAATTTTTTGGCTTTTGGAATTGCAATCCAGCAAGCTGGTTCTAGGGCCTGAGCTGCTTCATCAATCACCAATACATCAAATACCGTTTTGTTTAAATATTCATTATCTGAACCCGTTAAGGTACAACAAATTACCTGTGCTTCTTTCAATACATTTTTTACAATATTTTTTTCTAACTCCAAAGCTTCGTTTTGTAATTCCCTTACTTCTTTTAATGTCTCTTTTCTTTCTAACTTATCTTGAAAATTATAATTTCGTTTAAATTTTAAGGCTTCATCTTTTAATTGAATGGCTCTTTTTCTAAGTTCTTGAATTTGAGAAAAATAAGGCTGTTGTTCACAAACAGAATCTAAAGTTAATTTCCATACCTCTGGTTCCATTCTAGCAGGATGTCCTAAACGTATTACTTTTAAGCCTTTTTGAGAGACTTTTTGGGCTAATAAATCCGTAGCAGTATTAGAAGCAGCACAAACTAAAATCTTATTTTGATTTTTTGCTAAATAATAAATTGCCTCTGTTAAAGTTGTAGTCTTTCCGGTTCCGGGCGGTCCATGAACAATGGCTAACTCTTTTGAAGTCATAACTTTTATTACTGCTTCTTTTTGAGAAGTATTTAAATTAGGAATTTGCATTTCATAAGCTTGAGAAAAATGAATTTCCTCTTTATCAAATGCTATTTTTTTGATTTTCTCAAAATATGGATTACCTTTTTGTTTCAAGTTCTCAAGAGCTTTTTCCATTAAAAAGTAACTGGTTTCATCAAAATATAAATCCAAACCCAATTTCCCTCCTTCAATCCAATCGGGTAATTCAGAAGAATAAGGCATAACTTTGATAGTGTTTTTATAAAAGGAAAGAATCACTGCTTTAAAGGATTTTTGTTCTTTTCTGGGTAATTCCTGTAAAGTAAATATAGAAACTACTTGTCCATTTTGAAGTTTGGCTTTGGGATTTAAAAAACTTTCAGATTGAAATTCTAAAATCCATTGATTGCTTGTTCCAATTTTTTCTTCTTCTAACTGAATAGGATAAAAAGAAATACCACTATTTACACGTTCTTGAAGGCTTTTTTGATTAATTAAGTTTTCAAAATATTCAATTTCAGATTGTTTTTCAAGTAAAATAGCTTTTTGAAGCTTCTGTATGATATTCATAAATGACTTTCAAAAATAATGGATTACAAAAATTAATTGGAGAATAATTTTTTGGGCGTTCCCCTTGCTTCGTTGCAGGTCAGGCTGTTACGTTTACACGGAGCTTGCTTTATCGGCTTCGCTTTCTCTTCGGTATTTCGTTGAACTATGTACCAAAATCTTTTTTCCACTTTTTATAATCCCAATTTTTATTTAAGTTTTAATAAAGCTAAATTTTCTACATGATGAGTATGCGGGAACATATCAAAAGGGTGAATAGCTTCCAAAACATATTTTTCAGCAAGAATTTGTAAATCACGGGCTTGCGTTGATGGATTACAAGAAACATAAATAATAGTTTCCGCTTCAATTTCTAATAATCTTTTTACCACTTTTTCATCCATTCCAGCGCGTGGAGGGTCTGTAATGATTACATCGGGTTTACCTTGCTTTTGTATAAATTCTGATGTCAGTATTTTGCTCATATCTCCTGCAAAGTATTCCAAATGATGTAATTGATTGATTTTTAGATTATGTTCAGCATCAATAACAGCAGATGGAACGTATTCAATTCCCACCACTTTTTTTGCTAAATCTGAAACAAAAATACCTATACTTCCACATCCTGCATATAAATCATATATGATTTCTACGGGTTTAGATATCCAAGACTTTATAGTTTGATAAAGTTTTAATGCTTGTAAACTATTGGTTTGAAAAAAAGTCAAAGGACTAATCCGAAATTTTTTGTCTTCTAAAAACTCGTAAATATAACCCTCTCCTTTGTGAACCTCCCATGCTAAATCGGCATAAGAATCATTTTTTTTGGAGTTAATAATGGTTATGAACGTAGTAATTTCGGGGAATCTATCTGTAATAAACTGCACAAGTTTCAGTTGTTTTTCTGGGAGAGAATCTCCTAAAATTAAACCCACCATCAATTGATGAGTAAATTCAGTGGTACGGAATAGCAAATTTCTTAAAAAACCCTTTTGTTCACGAGGATTATAAAAAGTTAAACCATTTTCTAAAGCATATAATCTGATAGCATTTCTTATTTTATTCACCAATTCATTTTGCAAGTAACATTTTTCAATGTTTACCACTTTATCCCAAAAGTTAGGAACATGAAAACCTAATGCATTCCATTCATCGGGAGCATTTTTATCATTTTTCCAAGCAAATGAAGAAAATGAAAATTCTAATTTATTACGATAAAAAAAAGTTTTTTCTGAACCTTGAATCGGTAAAACAGTTTTCGGTTGAAGTTTTCCGATACGTAAAATTGCATCTTCTACTTGTTTTTGTTTGAATTGAAGTTGAGTATCATAATTTAAATATTGTAATTTACATCCTCCACAAATTCCAAAATGTTCACATTGAGCAGTAGTTCTTTTTGAGGAAGGAGAAATGATTTCTTTAACTTCTGCTTCAAAATATTTTTTTTGTTTCTTATAAACCCAAGCATGGATAACATCTTCTGGAATAGCATTTTTTATCATAATTACACGGTCTTCATGTCTCGCAAGTCCGCGTCCATCTGAAATTAAATCTTCAATTCTGAGATTTTCTATTAAAAAAGGTTCAAATTTCATTTCTGCAAAATTAAAAATTTATTTTCTTTGTCATTATTTTTAAATTTCTTGGGAGTTTCTTTTTCATTAATAGAAAAAAATTTTCTTAAATACTTTCAAAAAGTAGGGGTTTGTCCATTAGAAAAATTGGATAAAGAAATTTTGTATTTAGAGAAATGGTTAAAACAACAAAAACATGGTAAAATGAAATACCTTGAAAATCATATAGAAATACGAAAAAATCCCAAATTATTATTAGATAATGCCAAAACTGCCATTGTCGTATTAAAAAATTATTTTCAAAAACAAACGCCGAATTGGTATCATGAAAAAGCAAAAATTTCTAATTATGCTTGGGGAAAAGATTATCATAAAGTGATACGAAATCAATTAGAAAAAATAATACAAGAGTTGAAACTTATTTTAGGAAATTTTTCTTACAGGATATGTGTGGATTCAGCTCCGTTTATGGATAAGGTATGGGCAAAAAAATCAGGCTTGGGCTGGATAGGAAAAAATACCAATCTAATAAACCCTAAAATGGGTTCTTACTTCTTTATTGGTACCGTTTTAGTTGATTTTATTATTGATTATCAATCTATTATCATGAAAGATTATTGCGGTACTTGCAATAAGTGCATTGAAGCTTGCCCCACCCAAGCTCTAAAACCTTACGAGATTGATGCTTCAAAATGTATTTCCTATTTAACGATTGAATTAAAAGAAGATACACCTCAGGAATTTAATAATCAACTATCAGACTGGGCTTACGGTTGCGATATTTGCCAACAAGTTTGCCCTTGGAACCGTTTTAGTAAAGACCATGAAGAGTCGGATTTCAAACCCCTAGATTTGAGTTTTTTGTTTGACCTCAAAGAACTCGAAACTATGAGTAATAAACAATTTCAAAAGAAAATCTCTGAATCTGCTATCAGCAGAATCCATAAAAATAAATGGCTTCAAAATTTAAGAAAAAATAAATGATTGATTATTAAGTATTAATTTTTTTTATTTTTAAATAAAATTTTTTTTGAAAATTTTTTTTAAAATAAAAAACTCTATATATTTGTGCTGAAAAATCCAATATCTTATGAAAAGTATATTTCTTACTTTTTTATGCAGTTTTTGGCTTTTAAATACTTTTCATTTAAAAGCGCAAAATCAAAATAGGAATGCAGCAAAAACGGCTGTCAGTCCAACGAACAGTCTTCCGGTAGAACCGCGTTTGCAAGCAAGTTTAGATTTACTAACTCAATCACTCAAAGCAAATGCTAATTCACCGCAAGATAAAATCCAGAGTTTATTGTTTACAGAACCTGAGTTTGTGGCTATCTATGAACAAACTTACAACAAAGAACCTGGCGAAAAAGATAAAACTATTTTTGAACAAAAAAAATCCTCTGTATTAAGTTTGTTAAACGACTTTCGAAACCCTAATTTACAAGCTCAAGTTCTGAATGTACAAGAAAGAAGCGGCGATAATTCATTAAGAGCTATGGTGGTAACTGTTAAGTTTACTCACCAGAACCTTAATAAAATCGCTAAATTAATTATGATTAAGTTTAACCAGACTTACAAAATCATGATGTTAGATGAATAAAGATTGCCTTATGAAAAATAAATTTACCTTATTGTTCTTGTGGGCTTTACTAACACCAAGTTGGTACTACGCCCAGTTTTATAATGATGGACAAATTCGTTTAAGAATTTGGGTTCATAAAGTATGGTCTAATGTAGATGATGCTTTGTGTCTTTCTGCTCCTGATTATGTTTTTAGAGACATTCAAGTGAGAGTTCCCAATCCAACAGGAGGATTTAATACTTCCCCATTAGGATTAAACATGCGAACGGATAACTGTAACCAGTCCGAATGGATGGCGTTTGACCCCTTAGAAGGTTGCCAATACCGCCAAGTACCTGCGGGTAGTGGTTTTCACCCAATGACCTCCTCCAATCCTGAAGGTGTTTTAGTATTTGATAGGACTTATACTACCTCCGTTGCTCCAAACTCGTTTGATTGGAGAATTGGTGAAGCCTTTGAAAATGATTGTGGGGATGTATGGACATACCAAAGCTCTTGCGGATTCTTAGGTTTAGAATCCGATGATGCGAGAGTATTTGGGAATTGGAATGCCGCTTATCATAGTTTTCGAGGTGCTCCTCCTGGGGTTGTACATTACGTTCAATCCGATGGGTTAGAAGCAACCGGAGAATTCAATGCTTACTATCTGCTACTTGCTTTTCGTTGGGATTGGATTACTCCTTTACCCGATTTACCCTCAGCCGCAACTAATCCTGCCGCTGGCTGTCCGAATGTAACTGGTGGCTCTCAAAATTACCAAGACGGTCCTATTCGCTTACAAGTAGAATTTAAAGGTATTTGGTCAGACTCCGATTTTGACCAAGGTGCCTTCTGCGTAGGTGGGCTTGGAAATGATGAAGATATCCGTGTAAAATATCGCATCAAAGATAATATAACTCCTCTGTGGCCCGGTTCTTTTATATGTTTAAATGGACCTCCCTACCCATTAACTTGGTTAGATCAACCTTC
>CALLMJ010000056.1 GCA_938006875.1 uncultured Bacteroidia bacterium | reverse complement strand
TAGTATTAATACCCACGAAGCCATTAGCCGCAATTCGCATTCTTTCTGTGCCATTCGTAGAGAAGCCAAGTATATCAGCACCTATTCTATAGATACCCATGTTATTATCAGCTATCCACGACCAAATAGGTGTGGCAGCGGTTCCATCTCCACCCGCTAGAATCTGTGGAGTATTTGTAATGCGCATTCTTTCTGTACCTTGTACAGTAAAACCAATTGCACCTACTGCGGCGCGATACATACCCGTATTAGGTTCTGCTACCCATGAGTAGTTAGGAGCTCCTATGGTTCCATTTGCTGTGGATAATATTTGGCTTACAGTTTCAGAAATTCGGAAACGTTCTACGTTATTCGTACGAATAGAAAAGTAGTAGGCATTAGTAGTTCCGATAAATTCATTGGGGATTGGAGCGGCTCCCGTTAAAGCGTTACCAGCTAAATCCCAACCTCCTCTTGTACCATCATATAAACGCACCCACTCTATACCGTTCCAGTAATAGTATCCTGGTCGTACGTCATTAGGAAAAGCACCAGCTGTTGCTGTATTATAAACCAATAAACTCGTTGCTGGTGCTGCTATTGGAGCCGGTACATTTCTTGCTGTCAATGCTACTCTAGGAATTAAAATCCCACGATTAGCATCAAATATATCTAATCTTGCGGAGGCATCGGGCGCTGCCGTGCCTATTCCTATGTTCCCAACAGGAGTAATTCGCATTCTTTCGTTACCTGAAGTGAAATATGCCTGAGTATTAGCCGCAACGGGTCTAATATAACTTCCTGTTGCATAACTGTAATTATTATCAAAAAATAAAGAACCTCCTGCTGCTAACAGCACATCACCACCACCACCAGAATAAATGGTTACTCCTGTACCTGTTGCAGGCCCAATTACCGATAATTTAGCCGCTGGTGCCGCGGTACCAATTCCTACGTTCCCTCCTGCCATTACACGTATTTTTTCTGTTCCGTTCGTATAAATCGGAAAGTCAAAATTATCATTGGTACCTATGTAACGCAAAGCCGCATTTGTATTACCATCTAATCGCCAGTCATCAGATTGATTATCTAATAACCTTACCCAGCGTATTCCATTCCAGTAATAATAACCTGGCGTAACATTATTGGGTGGTGTACCAGCTGTTGCTGTATTATAAACTAACAAACTGTTGGCAGGTCCAGCTACAGGAGCCGCTACATTTGTTGCTGTTAATGTTACTCTCGGAATTAAAATCCCACGGTTAACATCAAATACATCTAACCTTGCTGATGCATCAGGTGTAGCAGTTCCTATACCCACATTTTGACTTTGAACACTAAATGTTCCCAATAGAGCAATCGTAAAGAATATAATTTTTTAATAACACTAAAATAAATAAAATTATGCTACAGATATAAAACAAAAAAAACAATTCGCAAATATTTATAAAAAAAATTTCTATTTTCATAAAATTATTTTTAACTATATACATTTTTGGGATTTTCATAAAAAACTATTTCATCGAAAAAATTAAGACCCCCAATCAAGTTCATAAATCACAATTGAAAAAAGCTGAAATATTTGCTGTATGGCTCACTGAACGTGTAGAAACATTTGATTTTTTAAATATTAATTTTATTCAGACATTGCTTTAGTTGGACTGGAATACTGGTAATCAATCCCTAAAGATTTGACCCTTAACCATCTTTTGTACTTTGTTTATTTATTTCCAATATAATCCAAATATTTCTGATGCCTTTGATTATGATTATTTCGTTAACCTTAAAGCATAAAAAGAAATTAAAGTTCATTAATTTTTTTATTTAAGTCTATCAGAATACTTAGGGAAATAAAATCTGACTTAAAACCAAGAATCTTCAAAAATATTAAACTTTACATAGAAAATTGAAAAAGTTTTTATAAAATATTTTCATCAATTATTTTTGCGTTATGAATTCCAATCAATTAATTATTGACCGGCCAGAATTCTATGAATTATTAGAAAAACTTGCAATTCAAATTGCTAATGATTATAGAAATTATTCTGAAATTTGCTTTTTGGGTATTCAAAGAAGAGGTACAGAATTACTTCACGTCTTAAAACCTTTTGTAAATCAATATCTTTCTGAAAATATTTTATACTTTGGGGATTTAGATATTACTTTTTTTAGAGATGATTATAGAAAATCTGGAGCATTATTAAAACCCAATACTACTTATATACCTTTTTCATTAGAAGAAAGACCTGTTATATTAGTTGATGATGTTCTTTATACAGGTAGAACGGTTCGTTCAGCATTAGATGCTATGCTGGCTTATGGGCGTCCTTCACGGGTTCAATTGTTGGTTTTAGTGGATAGAAAAGGATTTAGACAATTACCAATAGAAGCTCAATATGTAGGTAAAACTTTGACCACTACCATAAAACAAAGAGTAAAATTAGATTGTGAAAATTTTCAAGTTTGGATTGTCAATCATGAATAACATAAAAGAACCCATTTTAAGTGTAAGCAATTTGTTAGATATAAGAACATTACCTTCTGAGGATATTTCCATTTTGTTAGAAACTGCTCAATCTTTTAAAGAAATTTTACGAAGACCCAATAAAAAAGTCCCTGCATTAAGAGACGTTTGCATAGCAAATTTATTTTTTGAAAATTCTACAAGAACTCGTATTTCGTTTGAACTTGCCGAAAAAAGGCTTTCTGCTGATACAGTCAATTTCAGTACATCCGGTTCAAGCATAAAAAAAGGAGAAACTCTGTTAGATACCGTGAACAATATTTTGGCAATGAAAGTAGATATGATTGTTATTAGACATGAACAAAATGGAGCTCCCCACTTTTTAAGCCAACATATTGACGTTCCAATTATTAACGCTGGCGATGGTACTCATGAACATCCTACCCAAGGGCTTTTAGATGCTTTTTCCTTAAAAGAGAAATTTGGTTATTTAGAAGGTCTTAAAGTAGCAATTATTGGGGATATACTCCATTCGAGAGTAGCTCGTTCTAATATATATTTACTCAAAAAAATGGGTGCAGAGATTACAGTATGCGGTCCTCCTACTTTAATTCCTAATCACATTCAAGACTTAGGAGTTCAAGTGAGTTATAATTTATTAGAAACCTTAAAATGGTGCGATGCCGCTAACTTTTTGCGTATTCAATTAGAAAGACAAAATATCAAATACGTTCCTACCCTGAGGGAGTATTCATATTTATATGGTTTAGATGCCCAAAAATATAAATCTTTACTCAAAAATATTGTGATTTTGCACCCCGGTCCTATTAATAGGGGAGTAGAATTAAGTTCAGATATGGCGGATAGTGAAAATGCCATTATTTTGAATCAAGTAGAAAATGGAGTAGCTATGCGTATGGCAGTGCTTTATTTGCTCGGACAAAAAATAAAGTGAATTTAAAGAGTAACAAAAGTAGCTGTAAAGATTCATAAAAAAATGTAATTTTGCGTTTCAATCATTAAGAAAATGGCAGAACATATTCATTGTGTAATTATTGGTTCAGGACCTGCTGGATATACAGCAGCATTATACGCATCAAGAGCCAATTTAAAACCAGTATTATTTACGGGCTTACAAGTAGGAGGTCAATTAACCATTACCTCAGAAGTAGAAAATTATCCTGGTTATCCTAACGGTATTTTAGGACCTCAAATGATGGAAGATTTCAGAAAACAAGCAGAAAGATTTGGTACAGATATTCGTTATACTTTGATTTCAAAAGTTGATTTTTCTCAATCTCCCAAAAAATTATGGACAGACGACGGAAAAGAAATTACTGCTGATGCAGTCATTATTTCAACAGGAGCATCCGCAAAATGGTTAGGTTTAGAATCTGAACAGCGTTTAAATGGTTTTGGAGTCAGTGCTTGTGCTGTTTGTGATGGTTTCTTTTATAAAGGAAAAAATGTTGCAGTGGTTGGAGGTGGTGATACAGCCGCAGAAGAAGCCCTTTATTTATCTAAATTATGCAATCACGTTAATTTGATTGTCCGCAGAGATGTCATGAGAGCTTCTAAAATTATGCAAGAACGAATTCAAAAAACTCCCAACATTACTGTTTACTGGAATACAGAAACATTAGAAATACTTGGAGATAAAGTTGTAACAGCCGCAAGATTCAAAAATACTAAAAATCAAGAAATTTTTGAGTTACCGATAGAGGGTTTTTTTGTAGCTATTGGTCATCAACCCAATACGGAAATCTTCAAAGGTCAATTAGAAATGGATGAAAACGGATATATCATAACAAAAGGAAAAAGCTCTCATACGAATATAGAAGGAGTATTTGCTGCTGGCGATGCACAAGACCATATTTACAGACAAGCCGTTACTGCAGCGGGTAGTGGTTGTATGGCGGCTTTAGATGCTGAAAGGTGGTTATCCGCAAAAGGAATTATTTAATACCTTCTTGTTTTAGATTATACTTTAAATTTTAAAAAGCCTTAATTTGAATGACATTTTGAAAAAAATAAAAATCTTTTGCGAGTAAAACAATTTATTACTACTTTTGCGGTCTTAATTTTTAAAGAAATGGGAAGTAAATTATTGACAAGAACACTAAAAATTTATAGAATTAGAAAAATGAAGGCAAAAAGAAGAAAAGTACATCCAAAACCTGATAATCATGGAAAAAACCTTCAGCAAATTAATAAGCCTGTAATTGATAGATTAGAAGCATTTTTAAAAAATCAATAAAAAAATCAAGCCTATTTATTAGGCTATTTTTTCATTCTTAATATGAAATATCATTTGATTGCTATTGGCGGCAGTATTATGCACAATTTAGCTATTGAGCTAAAAGGGCTTGGTAATCATGTAACGGGTTCTGATGATATTATTCAAGAACCAGCATTGTCAAGGCTCAAAAAACATAATCTTCTGCCTGAAGAATTAGGTTGGTTCCCTAATAAAATTACAAATGATATTGATATTGTGATTGTGGGTAATCATGCAAAAGTAGATAACCCCGAACTTTTAAAAGCAAAGGAATTAAATCTTAAAATTTATTCCTTTCCTGAATTTATTTACCAACATGCTTCGCAAAAACAAAGGATTGTCGTCGCAGGTTCTCATGGAAAAACCACAGTAACTTCCATGATATTACATGTTTTAAAGCAATTAAACTATCCTACGGATTACTTAGTAGGCGCTCAATTGGAAGATTTTGATACTATGGTTAAACTTTCTGATGCTCCTGTTTTTGTGATGGAAGGTGATGAATATTTAACCGCTCCTTTTGACCCACGCCCCAAGTTTTTAGTCTATAAGCCTCATCTTTTAGTCCTTACAGGCATCGCTTGGGATCATATCAACGTCTTCCCAACAGAAGAAATTTATCTACAACAATTTGATTTACTTCTAAAAAGCCTTGAAAAAGCTACACATATTGTTTATAACGATTTGGATAAAACGGTAAAAACTTTGATAAAACCCTACCAAAAAATAGAATCTTTGTATTTTATTCCGTATAAACCTTTATTGGTAAAAAAAGATAAAAATCAAAATTATTTGCAGTTAGAAAATTTGTTAGCGCCTATCCAATTTTTTGGCGAACATAATTATGCAAATGTATCAGCGGCTTGGGAAGTTTGTAAGTTATTAGCGATTACTCCACAAGAGTTTTTAACGGCCATAAGTTCTTTTAAAGGTGCCGCAAAACGTTTGGAAATTCTTTATCAAGACCAATGGAATACTATCATCAGTGATTTTGCCCATAGCCCTTCCAAAGTGAAAGCTTCTCTTGATGCAGTAAAAAAGCATTTTTTTTCTAAAAAAACCTCCATTATTGCTTGTTTAGAGCTTCATACTTTCTCTTCTCTCAACAAAAACTTCATGAAAAATTATAAAGGAGTTTTCAAAGGTTTTACAAAAAAAATTATCTTCATTGACCAACTTATTGTTCAAAATAAAAATATGATTCTTCCTACTCCCGAAGAGGTTCGTGATGCATTGGGTGATAAAGATATTCAAGTTGTTTATGATAGAGAAAATCTTGAAAAAGCCATTCTTGCTTGGCGGACGGATATAAATGTTTTTCTTTTTATGAGCAGTGGCAATTTTGGAGGATTGGATTTCTTAAAGTTGGTAAAATAATTCATGAAAAAATTTGGACGCTTTTCAGAAATTAATAAATCTAAACATCAACTCAATGAATGGAGTAAAGCTATTAATTATTTTGATGATAAAAAATTTCTATTAGGCTTTCAGCATTTACTAAACTATATCCAGAATGAAAAACATCCTACCGTAGAATACCATATAACTGATGACCAAATTGCTTTTTCCATATCTCATAATCATTTAAAAATTCAAGGTACTTTTACTGAAAACGAACTTTCCATTTGGATACTATTAGTTAACCTAAAACAAAAACCCTTACATCTTCTAAGAAAATTTTTAACTCTAAATTATACCCTTAACTATTCTAAATTTGTTATAGACCAAGACCAATTACTTTTGAAAGGATATTTAACTCATGTAGAATATAATCCTTACTTAATCTATAATTTAATTCAAGAAATTGTTATAAAAGGAGACTATACCATCAATGAAATTCTTAATGATAAAGCCAGCGGCGGTAAATTAGAAGGAGTAGAAATTCTGATAAATTATGAGACTCATATCAATACCGAATTACTCAACATTAAATGGAATTTATTAAACGATTGGATAAATCAAACCCTCAAACGAGCAAACGAACTTATACCAAAAGCAATTTCTGGTGGGGTCTCCTATTTATTGCTTAATTTAGCTTATAGAATAGATTATTTCCTTACCCCAACTGGCCCTTTACAAATAACCATCGAGAAAATTAACAGTGATTTTATTGCTATTGACAATTTATCCTCTGAAGAAAAGAATAAAAAAATGTTGGAAACTTTTCTTTTTATACAAAATAAATTATCTAACTTCCCTCTTTATTATCTTTTCTCAGAAGCACCATATACCTTTTCTTTTAATAGTAGTTCTAAAACTCATAACATTATAAACCATTTGAATAAATCAATTGAAAATTACTTATGGTATCAAGAAAATAACTACCCTGATATTGCATTAGAATGCTTTGAATATGGAGTACTATACAATACCTTTAATTACCAAATCCCTTATGGTCTTGAAGAGTTATTTGAATTATTTTTAGTTATTTTAAATGCTCATAGGATACAATCTCTACATTATCCTTACGAGCTTTATAACCCTTATAATCCTAAATTTCTACAAAAAAAAAAGTTTTTAGGTATCTTTGGTAAAAATACTTATTCCCATTTTAATATTTCCAAAATCCAAAGTCTCATTCAAAAAATCAATATTGATTACAAAACTATTTATCCTAAATTTCTATTCAAATTTGAAAATTTAGTTTTTGATAACTTACTTGCTTTTGCTATTAGCTTCACGAAAGAATTATCCCAGTGCGATTTTAACACTTATAATACCCAATCATGACTAATCAAGAACTTGTTCATTTACTTCAACCTATTGTAGTGCAAATCTCTACACCAAAAGGAACGGGTACTGGTTTTTACTTAAAAAAATATCAACTAATTATTACCAATTATCATGTTACAGACGGTAACAGCGAAGTAGTAATCAGTGGGAAACTCTTTCAGGATACTCCCGCACGAGTTTTATTTATGGACCCTAAATATGATTTGGCTTTTATTGAGCCTCCTGTTCATATTGATTTTCCTGATATTTCTATAAGAGAAGAAAAAGTTAAAGATGGTGAAACTGTAGTAGCTATTGGGCATCCCTATGGACTCAATTTTACTGCTACCCAAGGAATTGTTTCCAAAGCCGAAAGGTTACAAAATCAAATTTATTATATTCAAATTGATGCCGCCATCAATCCTGGAAATTCCGGTGGACCTTTATTAGACATTCAAGGCAATATAGTGGGTGTAAACTGCGCTGCCATTAAAGGAGGTGATAATCTGGGCTTTGCTATTCCTATTCGTTATTTATTAAATGACTTAAATGAATACCAAGACCATTTTGGAAATTTTATTTTAAAATGTCATAGCTGTGAAACTCTAATTTCTGAAAATACTATTAATAAAGATAACCCTGAGTACTGCCCTTCTTGTGGAGCCAAAATAGACTGGCCCCTTAAAGAAAATCTAACTTATGAACCATCAGGAATTGCTCTTGAAATTGAAAAAGTCCTTCAATCCTTAAATATCAATATAAAAATTGCACGAAAAGCCACTAATTTTTGGGAAATTAAAAGAAATGGTTATAAAATTTTTGTTAATTATATAAATCAAACTTTTTTTATTACTATGGATGCAGTTTTATGTCGTCTCCCTAACCAAAATTTAGGTAACGTCTACGAATTTCTCCTTAAAGAAAATAATCAATTGAAGCATTCATGGTTTAGTTTAAATAATCAAGAAATTATTTTTGCAAATTTAACTTATGACCAAGACTTTACTCCTGAAGTGGGCTTGTTAAAATGGAAAGAAATTTTAGATAATTCAGATAGATACTATCAAATACTGGTAAATGATTTTCAATGTATTCCCATTATTGAAGAAGATTCCGAATTATGGACCGAATAAAATATTTATTTGGGCATGCTCCTTCGCTAAAAGCTCAGGGTCAGGCTGGTGCGTTTACACTGATCTTGCCGAAGTGGGTTACAATTTGTTTCAGCATTTCAGCAAGCTCAATATATCACAATCCTTTTTCCATTTTTTCATAAGCGTCAAAAGGCAGTGCCACTTCGTGGTCAATGAGTATTATCGAATGGTGCCCTTCGCATACCTCATGCATCCTAAAAACTTCGTTTCTATTCTTATTTTCTTCTCTTATTCTTTTGCTCAAAATTACGAATGGAAATCAATACCCACTTTTCCCGGAACAGAAGACATTACCTGGGATCACCAAAATAACATTGCATTTATTTCCTGTGATGAACGCAGAAAAAATTCTCCTCGTTTTCAACAAAATGGTAAAATTTTAGGCTTTTATAACAACCAAATCATTGATTTACATTCAGAACTACCTTTTCCTTTTCACCCTCATGGTATAGACTATGAAGTACAAAATCAACAACTTTATGTTATCAATCATAGAAAAAAGAAATACACCACTATGGAAGTTTTCCAATTTGAACCCAATAAAAATTCTCTTACCCATCTTAAAACCCTTGAAAATAAATATTTTATCTCGCCTAATGATTTGCACGTAATCCATCAAGATACATTTTTGATTACTAATGACCCTAATGGTCGTTCCTTTTTTTATTTGCTTTTTAACTTTTTATTTCGTTTGAAATCTGATAAAGTAATTTTTTATGAAAATGGGAAAAGCCGTATTTTTTGTAAAATGAATTACCCTAATGGCATCATTAAAATAGATAGTTTGATTTTAATAAGTTCTATTTATAAAAGAAGAATTGATGTATTTAATCTTGAAGGAAAAAAGCAACATCATATAAAGTTAGATTCTGCCCCTGATAATTTAGAAATAGATGAAAATCAAAATTTATGGACAGCTACTCATTTACATTTTGGTAAATTCATTCAACATTTTAAAGACAGTACGTTTCAATCTCCAAGTAAAATTTTTAAAATAGAAAACCCTACATCAAAAAACTATAAAATCATCAATATTCCACTGGAGTATTCAAAAATATCCGCAGCAAGTGTTGCGGCTCCTTTAAAAAATCAAGTTTTAATTGGTTGCGTTTTTGACGGAAAAATTCTAGTTGGAAAACTGAAAGAATAATCAAATGAATATTGGCTATTAAATTTATAAAAAAATAAAACAACTACCTTTTTAAAGGTAGCTGTTTAAAAAAAGAATTTATTTATGCAAAAAGATAGGATCCTTTTTGGATAGCTGCATCAGCAATTTTTCTTCTTAATTCTTTGGTATTGATAGGGTCATGTTTGGTAAAACGTTTAATACCTAACAACATCATTTTTAATTCATCTCCTGATGCAAAAGCACATATAGCATTTTTACCAGCTAAACCAATTAAATCGGCAACATCATGAATATAAGTTTGAAGTACAGCTAAATGTAAATCTATAGCATCTTTTCCTTTCATTTGAGCTAATTTTTCTACACGCATTAAAGTAGATTCTGCTAGGTAAGTCCAAATACACATATCAGCGATGTACATTAAAATTTCTTGTTCATGAGCTAATTTCTGCATTAATTTTTGAGCGGCAGCACCTGCGGTCATTAAAATGGATTTTTTGAAGTTTTTAATCATGAATTTTTCGTATTCTAAAAATCCACCACCTCTTCCTTCATTGAAATCAGGAATTGACATTAATTCTTTTTGAACAGCCATTGCAGGGCCTAATAAATCTAATTGACCTTTAAGGGCTTTTTTCATAATCATATCCACTGTAAGCATACGATTAATTTCATTTGTACCTTCAAAAATTCTATTAATACGAGCATCACGATAAGCCCTATCCATAGGAGCTTCTGCAGAAAAACCCATACCTCCATAAATTTGAACTCCCTCATCAACAACATAATCTAATGACTCGGAACCTGCTACTTTCAACATAGCACACTCAACTGAATACTCTTCTGCAGCACCTAATAATGCATCATTAAAGGACATACCATTCGCTAAATTTACTTTTTCTGTTTCAGAAATATCATTAGTTGCTCTATAAGTGGCAGATTCTAATGTAAAAATACGAATAATTTGTTCTGCTAATTTATGTTTTATAGCACCAAAGGAGGAAATGGGTTTATTGAATTGATGTCTTTCATTTGCATACTGAATAGAAGCAGATGAGCACTTTTTGGAAGCACCAAGAGTTGCAGCTGCTAATTTAATTCTACCAATATTTAAGATATTAAATGCAATTTTATGACCTTTACCGATTTCACCTAATACATTTTCAACAGGAACTTTTACTTCATTGAAGAAAACTTGTCTTGTAGATGAACCTTTAATACCCATTTTCTTTTCTTCTTCACCGAAGGAAATACCGGGCATTGAACGCTCTAATATAAAACCGGTAAATTTATCACCATCAATTTTTGCAAAAACTATGAATATATCCGCAAAACCTGCATTGGTAATCCACATTTTTTGACCTGTAATAATGTAATGTTTACCATCCTCTGAAAGAACCGCTTTGGTTTTTGCACCAAGAGCATCGGAACCTGATCCGGGTTCTGTTAAACAATAAGAGGCTTTTAGTTTTCCAGAAGCTAAACCCGGCAAATACTTTTTCTTTTGTTCTTCATTTCCAAAATATAAGATAGGAAGAGTACCAATTCCGGTATGAGCCATTAAAGCTACAGCAAATGAATGACTTGCTCCTAAAACTTCTGAGGTTAACATATTGGTAGTAAAATCCATGCCATAACCACCATATTCTTCAGGAATAGATAAACCTAACATACCTAAATCAGCTGATTTTTCTAAAAGGTTTACCATAATATTTCCTTCCATTTTATCAATTTTTTCAAGATTAGGATAAATCTCAGCATTGATAAAATCTTCACACATTTTTGCTAATTGAAGTTGATCTTCTGCAAATTCTTCTGGAATAAAAACATTCTCTGGAAGTGTATCTTGAATTAAAAATGCACCTCCTTTTGTTAATTTTTTGTTACTGACTGTATGACTCATAAACTTTCAATAATTTTTGAAAACGATACAAAAATAAAACTTTTATAATTAACGAACAAAATTTAAAAGAAATAAATTCATAGCTTGAATTTATTTTGAAAATCCAAATAGTCAACAAAAAAATATTTTCAAAAAAAAATGAAACAAAAAAAATGCAGTTAAGTTAAATTAACTGCATTTTTTTTGTGTAAATATTTTAACTATGAAACCCTTAAGTATTAAACAGAAACTAAATCAAAAGGAACTTCAAGAAGAGCTTTATAGTCTTCACCAGTTTCTTTCATATCTTCGTCGTCTGCATCATAACACCAAGTGATTTCAATTTGATGACCACTTTTATACATTTTTTCTAATCTTCTAAAAACATCTAAAAGGCATTTAGAAGAACTCGTATTAAAGTATTCTAATTGAAATTTAAAATTGGTTTTGGGATTAGGATTTTTAGAATAGTCATCAATCCAATCAATAACTTTTCTGTAAAATCCAACAGAATCTTCAGGGATAGACCTACCGGAGATTTCAAAAACGTTTACATCAGCGTTTAATATAATTTTTGGAGTTTTACTTGTTGGTTCTATAATTAAATTTCTCATTTTCTTATCAAATTAAGGCTGGACTCTTGAAACTTTTGCTTCTAAACTAAAAAAAGAATAATTTTCATCAACATAATGGAAATCAAAACCTAATTTTTGGCCTGATTTTCTAGCAATATCAATCATGCCAAGACCAGCAGTACCTTTATCAGACATTTCTTCATTTGATAGAATTTCTTGATAGAGTTTTTTAAGTTCTTCTTTATCACATTTGTTAACACGCTCAAGTTTTTCTTTTACAGCATTAACCCTGTCATTTAGGATATAATTTCCTGTAATAACATAGTAATCAGTATCTTCTTTACCAATCATTAAAAGAGCTCTTTTATCATTAATTTTGCCGCTCACATTAGATGATTCTAAAGCATCAAGATGATGATATACATTTTGAAGGCACTCAACCATCACGTTAAAAACTTTCTTTTTGACTTTTTTGTCTTCTCCGTCTCCATCAAGTTTATTTTCCATCATTTGAAGAACTGAAGAAACTAAGTCTGCTGTTACTTCTCCCTGGTAAACAAATATTACATTGTTCACCTGCATATTTTTAAAATAACTGTATGTCATAATCAACTAATTCTTTAAGATTAATAGTGAGCTTTCATAACCAATTCCAGTGGAACTTGCAATAAAGCTTTGTAGTCTTCACCGGTTTCTTCCATATCTTCGTCATCTTCATCATAATACCAAGTAATATGAACTTCATTACCTTTATTGAAAATTGCTTCTAATTTTTTTAGTAACTCCAATATATTTTTGGATGAGCTTGTATTAAAATATTCCAATTCAAATTTAAACTCTGTTTTAGGATTAGGGCTTTCTGAATAAGCATCTATCCATTCTAATATAGGTTTATAAAAACCCACAGAGTCTTCGGGAATAGATCTACCACCTAATTCAAAGGTGTTGGTTTCGGGTTCTAAATATACCCTTGGTGTTTTGTGTGTCGGTTCTATTTTCAGCGGTTTTAGCATAGCTAAAATATTTAATATTATCTTCTAATTACTTTGGCTTCTAATGTAAAAAATGTAAAAAACTCATTAACAGTTTGAAATTGATAAGCAATTTTTTGTTTAGATTTTCTTGCTATATCAATCATTCCTAAACTAGACAACCCTTTTTCTGCAATTGGGCTAGTTAAAAGTTCTTGATAGTAAACTTTTAATTTTTCGCCATCCATTTGGTTAATCTTATCTAATCTATTTTTTAGCATTTCTACTTCAGAATTCTTTAAATAATTTCCTGTTGAAACTAAATAACCATCTTCCTCTGATTTTACTAATAAAATAGCTGTGGATTCTAATTCGGATATTTCTTGAGACATTTCATCAGAATAAACATTTCTAAGGCATTCAACCATGACATTAAAAACTTTTTTGGAAGTTTTTTTACTTGCTTTATCTTCTTCTAATCTTTCTTCCATAATTTGAAGAACGTGAGTGACCAAATCAGATGTTACAACACCTCTATACATGAAAATAAGATTATTCGATAACATATCTATGAAGCATGGATAGCTGAATTGTAGTGGACCACTTATTCGGGAACTATCATTATTATTTAAAATCATTGCCCAATCAGTTTTTTTTTAGTTTCGTGCAAATATATGCTATCTTTATTTTATTTTCAAATACATTCATAAAAAATTTACGACTTTTTTTTAGCTATTTTACTATTTTTAATTCAAATGCCTATAAATCAATTATTTATGAATTTCCCACATTTTTTTGACATTTCTTATATATTTCCTAAAATAAATTTTGTTAACTTAGTATATAAATGATATCGAGTTACTCCTCCATATATACCATGATTTTTATTAGGATAAAAAAATTGCTCAAATTGCTTATTATTTTTTATTAAAGCATCTACCATTTCCATAGCATTTTGAAAATGCACATTGTCATCAGCTGTTCCGTGAACCAATAAATAGTTTCCTTTTAATTTATCAGCAAAATTAATAGGTGAATTTTCATCATAACCCTCAGGATTATCCTGTGGTCTTTGTAAATATCTTTCAGTATAAATGGTATCATAATACCTCCAATTTGTAACAGGAGCAACAGCAATTCCAGCTTTAAAATATTCATTTCCCTTAGTTAGACACAAGCTCGTCAAATAGCCTCCAAATGACCAACCCCAAATTCCAATTCTCGTTTTATCTACATATTTAAGAGAACCTAAATATTTGGCTCCTTCTATTTGATCTATACATTCCAATTTTCCTAATTGTTTGTAAGTACATTTTTTAAATGCCGCTCCTCTGGCTCCGGTTCCTCTGTTATCAATAGATACAATAATATACCCTTGAGAAGCCAACATTTGATACCAAAAGTAATCCGTTCCACTATACTTATTAACAACAGTTTGATGTCCAGGCCCTCCGTAACAGTACATTAATACAGGATATTTTTTATTTTCATCAAAATTTAACGGTTTTATCATCCATCCATTTAATTCTACTCCTTCTGAGGTTTTAAATTTAAAAAATTCTGGCTTACTAATTTCGTAAGTTTCTAAACGCTCTTTTAAATCCTTATTGTTTTCTATTTCTTTAACCAATTTCCCATCAATAGTCATTAATTTAGTGGTAGGGGGAATACCCATTTGGCTGTAAGAATCAATATAATAATTAAAAGACGATGACAAAGTAATACTATGACTCCCAGGCTCTATGCTTAATCTTTTTTTGTTTTTTCCATTTAAACCTATTTGATAAAAATGTTTTTCTAATGGTGAAACTTCAGAAGATAAAAAATAAATCATTTGCTTTCTATTATCAACTCCTAATATTTCTTGAACTTCAAAATTTCCTGATGTAATTTGACGTATCAATTTACCATTTAAATCATAGTGGTAAATATGATTAAATCCATCTTTTTCGGATGTCCATAAAAATTCTTTTCCGTTTTCTAGAAAGAACAACAAGTAGTCCGTTATTTCAATGTAAGTATCTGATTTTTCGGATAAAATGATTTTGTGCGAACCATCACTCGTATTGCATAAAAGCACATCAACTGAATTTTGTAAGCGATTCATTCTTAGAACAGCCAACAGTTCAGAAGTATTTGTCCAACGAATGCGAGGTATATAAATATCTTTTTCAGAACCTAAGTCCATAGAAGTTAAGGATTTAGATTCCAAATCATAAACATAAATAGAAATATCAGAATTTTTTTCACCCGCTTTTGGATATTTAAAACGTTCTTGTTTTGGATATAATTCTCCATAAATATCCATAGAAAATTCTGGTACTTGGCTTTCATCAAAACGATAAAAAGCTATTTTTTTTCCATCTGGGGACCACTCAAAGGCTTTTGTAAAGCTAAATTCTTCTTCATATACCCAGTCACAAAAACCATAAATGATTTTGTTTTTTTCTCCGTCTTTAGTAATCCTTGTAACTTCTTTTGATTGAATATCTTGAATAAACAAATTATTCTCATAAACAAAAGCAACTTTTTGGTTGTTAGGTGATAAAGTTGCATGGGATACTTGTTTTCCATCATAAATATTTATAAAATTTTGTGTTTTAAGTTCTAATAGAGTGGAAACTTCTTTAGAAGAATGCCTATAAATAGGGGTAATTTTGCTTTTTAATAACAAAAAATTTTCATCATTAGAAAACTCATAATCCTGAATTTTTTGAGGGAAAGGGTCTTTAAAATTAGATGCATCTAATAAAGTTTCTTTAAAATTTTTATCTATAACATTGTATTTGAATAATTTGTTTCCACTTGAAAGCCCAGTATAAAACTTATCATCTTTCATCCAGCGAAATTGTTCAATGGATGCAGGATAGAATTTATATTCAATCCAAATATCAGATAAAGTAATATTCTTTTTTTGAGCAAGAATAGAAGAATAAATAAAAACGAAAAGAATGTATTTTTTCATATATTATTTTCTTTATTTTGTTGTTGTACTAATTTTCTTTCAGAGATGTAAGTAGTTATAATTGGTATAATTGAAACTAAAATAATTATTAAAATCACCAAATGAATATAGTTTTTAATTCCAGGAATCCATTGAACTAATAAATATCCAGCGGTTAACATGCTGGTTATCCAAATGATGCCTCCTGATACATTATAAAAAACAAAAGTTTTGTATTCTAATTTTGCTACGCCTGCAATCATAGGTGCAAAAGTTCTTACAATAGGAACAAAACGACCTAAAACTATGGCTTTACCACCATGTCTATCATAAAATTCTTTAGTTTTTTGAACATATTTAGGTTTAAAAAACCAAGATTCCTCTCTTGTGAAAAGTTTGTCACCCATTTGTCTTCCAATATAATAACCGGTTTGGTCTCCAATTATAGCCGCAATGATTAAACTAACCAATAATATGGGAAAGCTAACGTCTAAAACTCCAGAAGAACACAATAAACCTGCTGTAAATAATAAAGAATCACCGGGTAAGAAAAAACCTACCATTAAACCGGTTTCCGCAAAAATCACTAAAACTAATGTAATTAATCCTCCTTTGGCTAAAAGTTCAGGATTGATTAAATCCTTAAAAAATTGATACCATTCATTCAATAAATCCATGCCGCAAATTTAGCATAAATATTTTGATTTTATAACCTCTAAAAAAATTGGGTAACTCTGTTTATCTGGGTGTGCGCCATACGCTGATGCTCTATGTCGGGCTGTTTCGGGTTCTTTACCTGTTCGTGCTTTGAAGCCAAAGGCAGTACCACTTCGTGCCCTGCAATAAAAATTACTTCTAAGTTCACTAAAACTTACATTACAAAACTAATGATTTTGGAATACAAAAATCATTGCAATAAACTATTTTAAGATTTTTTATCTTACAACATAAAAAAGGGAAGGTAATTTTTTAAACCCTCCCCATATAAATTGCGCCCAATATAACTATGAAGTTATGATTTTCTTTGGGTTAAAATTTTGGCAAGGCCGATGATACTTAAAGAGCTTAGCATCATCAAAGCCGCCGCAAAAAGTGGATGCAAAAACGCTGTTACGCTTAATGTAACACCAATAGTGTTATAAAATAACGAAAATCCAAAAATTTTTTTCAATGATTTTTTAGCGTATTTTGCATAATCTATTAAACTTTTTAATTTATGTAAGTTATCTAAACGAATTAAAGCATCAGCTTCCGGAGCAAATAATGTATTTTGAGAAGCTACCGCAATACTGATATCTGCTTTTTTTAACGCCCCTGCATCGTTTAACCCATCTCCTATAAATAATACTTTTTTACCTTGCTTTTGTAAGCTTTCTATTTTTTCTAATTTTTCTAAAGGACTAACCCCATAAACTTGGTAATTGGCAGGTATCCACTCTTCCCATACTTGTTTTTCTGCATTTTTATCCCCTGAAAGTATCCATTTTTCATAATCTTTTAATTCGTTGAGCATGTGGTTAATACCTTCCATCGGTGGGAAGTAGTACTCAAATTTACCTACCAACCTGCCATTGATTTTAAGCCATAGTCCTTTTTCGGGAGCTTGTAACCAAGTTTCGTTGCCTAACTGCACAAAATCTTCTCCTATTTTGGCTTGTACGCCTTTTCCTGTAAGTTCTTCAAAAAAACTTGGTTCATCGTACGAGTAGTTTGCCCAACGGAACAAAGCTTTACTTAATGGATGTTGTGAAGATGAAGTTACGCTTGCTACATAGTTTTGGATAGTATCTATTGAATACTCTGTTCTGAAAGGAATAAAGCTGATTTTAGCATGCTGTGGGTGCGTTAAAGTACCCGTTTTATCAAAAACGATGGTATCTACCTCCGCCAAGGTTTCTATATCTATACCATTTTTGAGAAACAATCCTTTTTGTGCTAATTCATTTTTAGCAAAACCATAAGTAAAAGTAGAAGCTAAAAGCAAAGCACAAGGGCAAGCAACAATTAAACAAGCTGTAAAAACATTCCATATT
>CALLMJ010000055.1 GCA_938006875.1 uncultured Bacteroidia bacterium | reverse complement strand
CAACCCACTTTTCAATTTGTAGATACTATTTGTGCAGGAGTCCCTGCTACTCTTTATATTACTTCTCAGGATAGTAATGTAGGTCAATTTTTAACTTTAACATGGAATAACGGTATCCCTACAGCGAATTTTTCTTCAACTCCAGGTTTTAATGCTTTTGGTACTTTTACTTGGAACAATCCTATTGCAAGTAATCAGCCTTATACCTTTACAGTAAGGGTGCAAGATGATTACTGCCCTATCAACGGATACAGAGATTATACTTTTCTTTTGTATGTACAGGGAGGTCCTTTTACTGCAAAAGATTCTATTATAAGTTTAGTTTGTAATGATGTTACTTTTGCGGCTGAATTGATTTCTGGTGGTGTTGCCCCCTTTACTTACGAGTGGAATGGAGATGGAAATTTAAACTTTAATATATTCCGCTTTGATTCTACATTTACGCATAGTTATCCAGGACCAGGAACTTATTATTATACCTTAACTGTAACCGATGCTCTGGGTTGTAAAGAAATTATTGCAGATTCAGTTACCATTATTAATGCTTCTATTGCTAATGCAGGTCCCGATACTACAATATGTAATAATGTACCCTTAGTTCTGGGAAGCCCATCTTTACCCAATTATCGTTATCGTTGGAGACCTGGTAGCTTCTTATCGGATTCTACGGCTGCTCAACCTACTCTGAATTTCTTAAATACCAATGCTAATCCTGTAACGGTTTCTTATCAAGTCATTGCTACTGACACCCTAACGGGTTGTTCTGCAACAGATTTTGTGAATATAACTGTCAAACCTGAAATTACGACTTTTATTGCAGGTCCGTCAACTTTATGTTTGGGGGATAGTGCTACCTTAACAGCTCCTTTAAGTGCTTCTTATTCATGGTCAACAGGCGATTCTGTTCAAGTAATTAAAGTTGGACCAACCGATACTACTACTTATACCTTAATTACAACAGATTTTGAAGGTTGCCCTACAACACCAGCCACTTTAACCATCAATGTAGTTCCTCCTATTCAAGCAGAAATTACTGGTATAGATACTATTTGTTTAGGGGATTCTACTTTGCTAACTTGTTCTTCCTCTACTACTTATTTATGGTCTAATGGAGCAACGACTCAGTCTATTTGGGTAAAACCTACCACTACAACTAACTATTGGGTGAATACGACGAACTCAGGTTGTGCCGGTTTACCTGATTCCTTTACTGTTGTGGTGAACCCAGTTCCTACCATTCAAATTCAGAGAAGTAAATTAGTAGCTTGCCAGCAAGAAATTGTTACGATTAACTATTTAGGAAATGCTAGTTCATTAGCTCAATTTTCTTGGAACATAACCCATGGAACCATACTAACTGGACAAGGCACAGATACTATTACAGTTGCTTTTGATAGCGTCGGAACTCAATTTATTGTTTTGGTTTTGAACGATAAAGGTTGTATAGTTCGTGATACTCAACAGATATTTATTAATCCTACTCCTATAATTTCAGCAGGTCCCGATACTACTATATGTAAAGGAACTAGTATCTATACTTTGAAAGGTCAAATTTTAGCAGGAACGAGCTGCCAATATTTCTGGTCTCCAAGTTATGGGTTAGATAATCCTAATGCCCTAAACCCAAATGCTTTTCCGGACACTACTACTACCTATTATTTTTATTCCATTTGTAATAACTGCACCTCCACTGTGGATAGTGTAACCGTTTTTGTAAACCCAAGACCCGTTGCTCAAATTACCAATCCTTTATTGAATTTATGTTCAGGTGATACTGCTCAATTTAATACCCATGTAATCTCTGGAAATTCTCCTTTTACTTACCAATGGATTCCCTCCGCTGGACTCTCCAATGCTACAATACCCAATCCAAGAGTATTTCCTTCTGTAAATACAACTTATCGTTTAGTGGTAAAGGATAGTGTAAATTGCTTCTCTGATACTTTAATAGCACAAGTTACGGTAAATCCTTCTCCTATTTTAGATGCAGGAGAAAATGATACTTTATGTAAAGGACAAGGAACTTTCTTGCAACCTACTGTGGTAGGAAACGGCGGATTTACTTACCAATGGTCTCCATCAACGGGTTTAAGCAATCCGAATATTGCAAATCCATTTGCTATTCCTACTCAAACTACTACTTATTATTTGCAAGTTACTTCCAATGTTACGGGTTGCCAATCCAATATAGATTCAGTAACGATTTTAGTTTTAGATTTAGAAGCTCAATTTGCAGGAAATGATACCTCAATATGTGTAGGCAATTCAATACAAATTGGTTCTGCACCCGTACCTGGAAGACAATACTTCTGGTCTCCTTCAACTGGATTGAGTAATCCAAACCTTTCAAATCCTATTGCAAACCCTGCCTTTACTACAACTTATACCTTGCAATATTCAGAAAATGGGTGTTTATCTGCCGTAGATGATGTTACTATCATAGTTTTGGGAAGACCGACAGTAGATGCAGGAGATTCGTTGGAAACTTGCCCTGGCTCCCCAGTCCAATTACAAGCCAATGCTGGTGGCGTACCAGGACCCTTTAATTATACTTGGTCCCCAACTACGGGTTTAGATAATCCTAATGCTCAAAATCCAATTGCTTCGCCTTCTGTAACTACTAAATATTACGTTTATGCTTCTGCACAAGGCTGTGAAGGAAATATAGATTCCGTTACAGTTTATGTAAAACCCGCTCCTATTGTTGATGCAGATACTACCGATAGTGAATACCATATTTGTCAAGGGGATACCGTAAAAATGCCCGGTAAAGTAACCAGTATTCTTCAACCTGTTGTTATAAGATGGTGGGGAAAAGATTCTAACCATACTCAATGGTTAAGTGATACTATGGTTGCTAATCCATTTGTAGTTCCACAAGTTTCAGGAACTTACTATTTACAAGCTGTTGCTGGAGATTGTACATCCAATTTAGATTCCGTTTATATTAAAGTTACACCAAAATTAGAAATCAAAAAATTCCCTGAAGGTGAAGCCATTGTTTGTAAAGGAACAGAAATTCCTGTTGGTGTGGGTAATATTCCCGCAGGTGCTACTGTGATGTGGTTAAATTCTGCGGATAGTTCTCTAATTTCAAATGATAGCATACTTTTCATCAATCCAGAAGTGAATACTACGTATTTAATTTATGTGGTCTATGAAGTTTGTGAATATTGGGATTCTATACAAGTGGTGGTATATCCACAACCCAAAGCACAATTCCGAGCAGGCTTTAATGAAAGTTGTAATAGTTTAGAAGTTAGTTTTAGTGATATAAGCGAACATGCAGTTGCTTGGATGTGGGATTTTGGAGATGGTACATCGTTAGTGAATGTAAAAAATCCTACTCATACTTATACTCAACCGGGCTCCTACACTGTAACATTAAGAATAAGAGGTTTAGGTTCTTGTGCAGATTCCTCTATTTATAACCAAACCTTTACCGTTAAAGAAGGAATTAAAGCGTTATTTATTTCTGAACCCAATGCACCGATTACCATGATTTTACCTCAAACTTTTGTTCAATTTATAGATTCTTCTCAAAACGCAGTTGCATGGTTCTGGGACTTTGGAGATGGTTATAGCTCTATTGAACAAAACCCTAAGCATCAATATTTAACCGCAGGTCAATTTTTCGTAAATTTACAGGTCATAGATACCAATGGTTGTGTAGCAAGTTACGCTAAAGGTCCTTATATCATTACAGAACCTATTACCAAAATTTATAATGTATTTACACCCAACGGAGATGGAGTGAATGATTTTTTCCGTTTACCTTATGATGGTCATGATAGTTATGAATTTAGTGTTTATGATAGATGGGGTACTCGTTTATATATCACCAATAACCCTCAAGATAGAGGCTGGAATGGTTTAATGCCTAACGGTAAAGAAGCAACTGATGGTGTGTATTTCTATAATCTCAAAATTGGTGAAAACTTACAAAACGGTAGCTTTACGTTGATGAGGTAGATTCTGGAGACATTTTAGCTAATGAATCCATAATTCTATGAAATATTCTTTTTTACATCCCAAAGAGACCCATCTTGGGTTAGGGTTAATGTCTGGAAGTTCGTTAGATGGTTTAGACATTGCAGCTGTAAAATTTTATCTAAATAATCCAAAAATCAAAAAATTTGAAATTATTGAGGCATTTACTTATGAATATGATGAAAAATGGATTTCTAGATTAGAAAATTTAGCCTCTGCAAGTGCATTGGATTTTGCAAAAACTCATGTTTTTTATGGTCATTTTATAGGGAAAAAAATTATTGAGTTTTGTAAAACCTATAAAATAAAACCTGAATTTGTTTCATCTCACGGTCATACTATTTATCACCAACCTGATAAACAATTTACTTTTCAAGTAGGCTGTGGACAAACTATTTCTAGCTATTTAAAGTGTCCTTTGGTTAATGATTTTCGTACAAAAGATTTAGCCAATGGAGGTCAAGGTGCACCTTTAGTCCCATTAGTTGAACAAGAACTTTTTCCTAATATTCATTTATTTATCAATTTAGGTGGTTTTGCCAATATTTCTATATATCAAAAAAATCATGTTTTAGGATTTGATATAACTGCTTGTAATCGTGTTTTAAATTTCTATACTTGGAAATATAATCATCAACCTTTTGATAAAGATGGAATTATTGCTTCACAAGGATTCGTTTCGGAGGAGTTACTTTATAAAATTCATAAAATTCCATATTTTGAACAAAACCCACCTAAAAGTCTTGGTAATGAATGGTTAGAAAAATATATTTTCCCTTTATTAGATGATTATGCAACAAAAATTGGCTATCCCTCATTACTAAGAACTTGGGTAGAACACATTACTATTCAAATTACAAAGCAACTCCATAAATTTGAAAATCAAGAAGTTTTAATCACGGGTGGAGGTGCAAAAAACTTATTTCTTATTCAAAATATAAAACAACAATTAGCAAAAACTATAAATTTTGTGGATACCAACGAAAAATTAATTGATTTTAAGGAAAGTGTAATTTTTGCTTATTTAGGATTAAAAACTTTATTAGGTAAAAAACATGAAACTTTAGAAAATATAACGGGAGGCAAAAATTGTATTTTAGGTAGTGTTCATTTAGGATAAATTATTGAACTTCCTCAAATTCGCTTAATTTTCATCTACTTCTGTCAAGGTTGAGCCGTTCAATTCCAGAAAGTATGTATTGAATAGGGACACGTAAAAAAGTTGGAGACTAAGCAAAAATTTTAGTTAAAACATCTTAAATTATCTCTGAACATTAAACATAGATTATGCAATAGAAAGAAAATTGAGAATATTTGAAGCGTTAGAAAAACTTTGTAAAAATTGCTAATTAGTAATCCAAAGCAAGCCCGACTCGTAGCGAAGCAAAGGAAACACCCCAAAATTGTATATCATCTAACATTTCCAATTATTTTGTAATTTTGCCTTCAACAAATTCTTTTTTGAATGTTATTAAAAACGCAATTACAACATTGGGTATCAGAAATTGTTCATTTAATTTATGAAAAATCTATTGAACCACAGAGTATTTCCGTTGAATACACAAACCCTGACCATCCCGGTGATTTTACTGTCATTTTGTTTCCATTTTTAAAACTAAAAATCGGTAATCCTCAAGAAATTGGTAATACTATCGGAAATTATCTCATAGAAAAAAAAGAAATTTTTGAAAGTTTTGAAATCATTAAAGGATTTTTAAATTTAACCTTAAAAACTAATTATTGGCTAAATTTTCTTCAAAACTTATCTCCTGATACGATACAAGCCCAAGAAAAACAAACTATTATGATTGAGTATTCTTCCCCAAATACCAATAAACCTTTGCATTTAGGGCATTTAAGAAATATTTTTCTTGGAGATTCCGTCAGTCGTATTTATGATTTTTTGGGGCATCAAGTTATCAAAGCTTGTTTAGTAAACGATAGAGGTATCCACATATGTAAATCCATGTTAGCATGGAAACTTTATGGTAACGGAGAAACTCCTCAAAGTACCAAAATAAAAGGAGACCATTTCGTGGGGAAATATTATGTTGAATTTGAAAAACATTTTCAAAAAGAATATCAAGAATGGCAACAATCCTCTAACGCTGAAGCTATTTTCCTACAAGCCGCTACCAAAAACCCTAATTTAGAAAAACAAGCTTTTTTTAAAGAATATAAAGACCAATATTTTAATCTTTATAGTGAACTTGGAAAACAAGCCCGTGAGTTACTCCAAAAATGGGAACAAAATGACCCTGAAACTATTCAACTATGGAAAATGATGAACCAATGGGTTTATGAAGGTTTTGAACAAACTTATAAGCGTCTTCATATTCATTTTGATAAATTTTACTATGAATCTCAAACTTACTTGCTGGGCAAAGAATGGGTTTTAAAAGGACTTGAAAAAGGTGTTTTTTATCAAAAACCTGATGGTTCTATTTGGATAAATTTAACTTCCGAAGGGTTAGACCATAAAGTTGTGTTACGTTCTGATGGAACTTCCGTTTATGTAACTCAAGATATTGGTACTGCCTACCTCAAAGCTCATGAATATAACATGCACCGTTCTGTTTATGTCATTGGTAATGAACAAGACTACCACATGAAAGTACTGATTTCTATTTGTAAGAAATTAGGCATTCCTCATGCGGACGGAATGTATCATTTATCTTATGGAATGGTAGAACTACCAACAGGAAAAATGAAATCTCGTGAAGGTACAGTTGTTGATGCTGATGATTTGGTGCAAGAAATGTACGATATAGCCAAAGATACCTCCGAAGAACTCGGAAAAACAGAAGGTTTACCTGCCGATGAGCTTCATAACCTTTATGAAACCCTTGGGTTAGGTGCTTTAAAATATTTTTTACTCAAAATTGAACCCACCAAAAAAATCCTCTTTGACCCCAAAGAATCCATCAATTTTACAGGAAATACCGCTCCTTTTATTCAATATACTTATGCAAGAATTCAAAGTTTACTCTCTAAAGCGGATTCCATGAATATTCAATGGAAAAATTTTGCTGATATTACTTCTTTACATTCTACTGAAAAAGCTTTGTGTGTTCAACTTTCCAAATGGGAAAACACTGTTTTTCTATCTGCTGAACAATACAATCCTTCAATAATAGCTAATTACGCATTAGAATTGGCTCAATTTTATGGTACGTTCTACCAAAATCATAAAATTTTAGCTGATGATAACCCCAAAAAAGACTTTCAGTTATTTTTGAGTTACCAAGTAGCGAGAACCTTAAAAACAGCTTTAAATTTACTGGGAATTGGTGTAATTAACAGAATGTAATATGATTTCATTTTGGGAGAAAACGGCTTTATTATCCAAAGATTTTATCATTATTGGCGGAGGAATCACGGGCTTACTTACTGCCATTGAACTTTCAAAAAAGTTTCCACAAAAAAAAATTGTAGTATTAGAAAGAGGTATTTTACCAATTGGCGCAACTACCCGAAATGCTGGTTTTGCTTGTTTTGGTAGCCTTTCCGAATTATACTACGATTTTCAAAGAGAAGGAGAAACCAAAGTTTTAGATTTAGTAGAACAACGTTACAGAGGTTTACAAAAACTTATTCAAATTACAGGCAAAAAAAAAATTCATTATGAGGCATTTGGTGGTTATGATGTTATTAATCAAAAACATCAAATAGCCTTTGAGCATCTAGAAGAAGTCAACGATAAACTCTATGGTTTATTCAAAATTCGTATTTTTAATGATGTAACTAAAAAAATAAAGCATTTTGGATTTAACGAACAAATTATTAAAAACTTAGTTTACAATCCATTGGAAGCTCAAATACATTCAGGCTTTTTGATGCAAAGATTAAAAGAAATAGCTTACTCAAAAGAAATTGAAATCATTACAGGAGCCAATGTTTCTCGTATAGAAAAAAATAATGAAAATGAGCATGTTATCGTAGAAAATGAAGCGTGGCGTAATCCTTTAATATTTACTACGCAGCATGTTATAGTCTGTAATAACGCATTTGCAAGTAATTTATTACCTGAATTAAACATTGAGTCTGGCAGGGGGCAAGTTGTTGTTACAGAACCCATTCAAAATTTACCGTTCAAAGGTACTTTTCATTATGATGAAGGTTATATTTATTTCCGGAATCTTCAAAATCGTATTTTATTAGGAGGAGCAAGAAACTTATTTTATGAAAAAGAAAAAACACAAGATATTCATGCTACAACGGAAATATTAGAATATTTAAAAAACTTTTTAAAAGAAATCATTTTGAATGGAAAAACCGTTCAAATTACGGATAGTTGGTCAGGAATTATGGGTTTTGGAGAAAGTAAACTACCCATTATCAAAAGCCTGCGTCCAACTTTACATATAGCTGTAAAATTTAGCGGTATGGGAGTAGCATTAGCCTCAACTGCTGCGGAAAAAGTAGTTAAGCTAATTCAATAAAATTCATATTGAGAATATGAATATTCCAAAATCCTCAATAATTTGAAAATCTCTTATCTTTGTAATATAATAAAAAAGTTTATGAAAACAAAAAATATCCATTCAGAATTTGAAGAAATATTTCAAGAAATTGAAAATTCTAAAAATCATTTTTTTATAACAGGAAACGCAGGAACAGGGAAATCTACCTTATTAAAATATATCAAATCAAAATCAAAAAAAAATATTGCTGTCGTTGCACCAACAGGTTTAGCGGCTTTAAATGTGAATGGTTCTACTATCCATAAGTTTTTTCATTTTGGTGTGAATACAAAAAAAGAAAACTTACAGCCTAGTCGTATTCCTATGCAAAAAAAACTACTTAATGCGATACAAACTTTAATTATTGATGAAGTTTCTATGCTTAGGTCAGATTTATTAGACTATATAGATTATACTTTCCGAATTAATCGCAAAAAAAATATTCCATTTGGAGGCGTTCAAATGATTTTTATTGGAGATTTGTTCCAATTACCACCTGTAATTACTAATCAAGAAAAAATTGATTATTATGCCAATTATAAAAGTGAATACTTTTTTGATGCAAAAGTTTTTAAAGAAATTGAATTGCATTTTATAGAATTAAAAACCATTTACAGGCAAGCCTCCAAAACTTTTATTTCTTTACTCAATAAAATTCGTAACTCAGAATTAGAATATGAAGACTTTGAACTATTAAATTCTCGTTTTCAATCTCATTTTCATTATAAACCTAACGATTATTTTCTTACTTTAACTACTACCAACCAAATTTCTGAACAAATAAATTCTACTCGTCTAAAAGATTTAAGGGGCGAGGATTTTACTTTTTTGGGTAAAATTTCTGGAAAATTTGATACTCAATATTTACCTTCTGATTTATCAATTACTCTCAAAAAAAATGCACAAATCATTTTTACTAAAAATGATCCAGAAGGAAAATTTGTCAATGGAACAATTGGTAAAATTTATGATGTAAATCATGAAAAAATTCTAGTTCTTTTGGAAGATAATAGCATTATTGATGTTGAACCTATGAAGTGGGAACAATATGAATGGGTTGTAGATGAAGAAACCGGCGAACTCAAAGAAAAAGTTACAGGAAGTTATGAACAAATACCTTTAAAATTAGCCTGGGCAATTACCATTCATAAATCACAAGGACTAACTTTTGATAAAGTAGTAATAGACACAGGACGCGGCGCTTTTGCTCACGGGCAACTTTACGTTGCTTTAAGCCGTTGTAAAACTTTAGAAGGAATACATCTATTAAAACCCATTACCAATCGTGATGTGATTGTAGATAACCGTATCCAAGATTTTTTATTTCTAATGAAAAGAAACTGAAAAAATTGGGACACGTAAAAGAAGTTTAGTTAATCTGAATAAGAAAAATTTTTTATCAATAACACCTTTTAAATTCGCTGAATAATTCATAATTTTCTATTGTGTTTCAGACACTTTTGCGTTTATCTCAATAAAGTAAAATGATTATAAAACCTTCCTTTTATGGGTTCTCCAGTTCCATGGTGTAAAGTAAAATCTAAAACAAAGAAATACACACCTTCAACACAAGGTTTTCCATTGGGTCTATTACCGTTCCATTTACCTGAATCTTTGGTTTCATATTGTAACTGACCCCAACGGTCATAAATTTTCATTTCATACTTTAAAATTCCTTCCAAAGCAAAAGGTTGAAAATAATCATTGATTCCGTCACCATTAGGTGTAAAAACATTAGGAAAACTTAATAGACAGTCGCGAATTTGTAAAATTACAGTATCACAAACTACAAATTGCTCCGTACAAGTTATTGTATCATACCCACAAACCACTAAGGTTTCAGTGATTTTACGAGAATAACAATTAGGTGTCATACAAATATTTACAATCAATTGATTAGGAGTAATAACAGTATCTAAAAATACGGCATTACCACCAAAACCATAATTATTTTCAAACATTGGGGTAAGCCCTTTTATATCAAAAGAAGCAAAGCTGTCGGGGTCAGTAATTTCTATTGTATAACAAATTTTTTGACCCGGCTCAACAGAAATCGTATTGGGTGCTACTTCGGTTGTCTGGAAAATATGCCTAATTACAGGAGGATTATTCTCAGGTTCAATAACTTGAATATACAAACTATCAAAATCATATAAAGTAGGAGCACATTCAAATTCTTTGCTTCCAATCAAAGGTATTTTATAAATTCCATTTAATAACTCACAATTGGGTGTAAAGCATCCTCGGGCTTTTAACACTCCATTTTGATTGTTAAGAATTTGCAAATTAATTCCTAAAGAATTTTGAGTTTGAATTTTTAAAGTTCCTATCGCATCTAGTTGAACGTCGGTTAAAGTTACCTCAAAACAACCATTTTGTTTGACATTCAATATTAATGTATCATTATGAAAAACTTGATTGGGAAAATCATAAGTAATAACCGGTGGAAAATGAATAGGCCCTTTTACATAAACATAAGTAGTATCTATCAAACGATAATCTTCTAAACACAAAGAAGAATCAATACCGGTAACTATAATACGAACTTTTTGTTCCACAGCTTCACAACCGGGTTTCCAACATATTTTTCCTACTATAAGCGTATCTTTATTTTCTATTATTTGTAAAATCGGAGCATTTAAAATTTGATTATTGAATAATTCTGCACGAACGCTAACGCTCAATTTGGAGGCAGGTAAAGTATCTCTTAAAGTAAATGTAAAACAAATCGTAGAATCCAATTTAGTTTGAATAGTATCCCCAATGAGTATTAAGCTGGTATAATCATGAGATAAAATGGGTGGTGGATTAAAAGGTTGATTTACAATAACATAAATTTTATTTTGAGATTGATTATTGGGAGGACATAAATCTTGATTTTTGCCAATAACTGTAACTATTACCGTATCTTCTAATACATTGCAATCTGGTGTCCAACACATTCTTCCACTTAAAGTATCACCGGTTCTTATGATATTGGATACAGTAGGAGGTGTATCTCCATAATTAGAAAATTCGTAATCATAAGTAATGTTAGAATTTCCTGCGTTGGGAGGATTTATGATGTTAAATCGGAAACATAGATTTTCATCTAACCAAGCGAGAATAGTATCATTAGAATATGAAGTTCCATTCAAATCAAAGGTTACAGTTGGAGGAGGAAGAGTAGGTGCTGAAATTTTTACAAAAACTGTATCAAAAATGGGATTGTGATTTAAACATTCATTTTTATCTTTTGCACCAACAACCAACGGAATAATTTGGTTATTATAAGAACAATTAGGTTTCCAACAAACTTTTGCTATCAAAGGATTAGAACCCGAAATACTTAAAGTAGCATAGGGAGGTATAAATCCAGAACCACCAAATGCATTATTCGCTGCAAAAGCTTCTAAAATAGGGTTTATTCCTGTATCTGAAACGATTACATCATAACAAAAATTCTGATTTGCATTCACGAAAAGCGTATCACCATTATGAAGTAAATTTCCAAAGTCATGAGCAATAAAAGGAGGGGGGTCTGGTTGTTTACAATTTAAAACATGAATTTGAATGTCTCTTTTATTTTCACTGAGTAAAACGCCGTTTCTATATTCTTTCACAGAGATTGCCATTACAAAAATACCGGGTAGCCCGGGTCGTATTCTTAACAATCCTGTTTGAGAATCAATAGAAATTTGGTTATTTCCAAAAGGATTCAAATATGAAAATCCAGGTGCAAATGGTACATTTCTATAAGGTTTATAGCCCATGGGATTATTAACATTGACTACCGGAGTGGTTCCAGGATAAACCATAGGATTAAATACCCCTTGACCATTAAAATTCATACCATCGTAAGGATTGGATATTTCATAAACAAGAGAATCTCCGTCAGGGTCAGTAGCACTATGATCAAAATAATAATCTTGGTTTACACAAATAAAAGCAGAAGGTCTATTTTTAAAAACAGGCATAGAGTTGCAAAAACTTTGGTTAAGAACTTCTACTCCGGGAATGGTTGCTAAATAAGAAATACCACGTTCTAAGGGATTGGCTAAATTGGTAATGTTGTAATTTCTACAACACCTTGCCCATGCTATATCATAACCTCTAATTCGAGGAGGTAAATAAACCCTTAATTTATAAGTACCTTCAGAAATACATAAATTTGGGGGAGTATCCATACAGCCTTGCCATTGTAAAGCTACCGGAACAGTATCAGGATAAACTTCATAAATGGTATAATTTTGAGGATTAGAATTTTGAAAAATAAACAAACTGATGGGTCTATCATAAGGGGCTTCACCTGCTTTACAATCACGGAACATTTTTAAAGTAATTTCATACAAATGATTTCCTAAACATGTATAGTATAAATCTGCTCCAACGATGTGAGTAGCTTTGGAATTGGAAGCAAGCAATATCCATAAAAATAAAAATACGAGTTTTTTCATCAGGGATTAACAGTTTAGTCTCTAATTTGGTTTTACAAATATACAATAGCATTTTCAAAAGTCAATGCAAAAGAATGTTAAAAAAAATGCTCAAAGCAAAGATAAAAAAAAGAAATCACTGAAATTAAAAATAAAGCTCAAAAACCTCTATAAAACAAAATTAAAGATTCATTAAAAAATGAAGTTCAGACTGATTAAGCGAAAGTCCCCTATGCAAAAGTTAAGGGGACTGCTCAAATGAACCAATAAACTTTAAAAGATTATTCTAAAACAATTTTTTCATCATCTAATTGAGTTTCTTTTGGAACGACCGTTTGAAGTTTATTTTCAATTAGATGAATATTTTCTAACCTTCTTTTAAATACGTCAATAGCAAGATAGATAGCATTTTTAAAGCTGGTAGCGTCAGCAATATTTTTTCCCGCAATATCAAAAGCAGGTCCATGGTCAGGAGAAGTTCTTATTATAGGAAGACCCGTGGTAAAATTTACACCGTCCATCTGAGATAATGTTTTAAATGGGATTAAACCTTGGTCATGATACATGGCTAAAATACCATCAAATTTTTTCCACATACCTTTAGCAAAGAATCCATCAGCAGAATAAGGACCCATAACAATCATTTGATTGTCTAAAGCTTTTTGAATAGCTGGTAGAATGATATTTTGGTCTTCATTTCCAATAAGACCGTCATCACCTGCATGGGGATTTAATCCTAAAACGGCTATTTTGGGTCTTTCAATGCTAAAATCAATCTTTAAAGACAAATCCATAATTTGAATTTTTTCATAGATTTTTTCAATAGATAAAGATTGAGAGACTTTTGAAATAGGAATATGTCCTGTTGCAACGGCTACTCTTAAAGGTAAATCTTCATGAACCATGAACATCAAATATTGTTCTTGTCCGAACAAACTTGCGAAGTATTCTGTATGACCAGGAAATTGAAATTCAGAATTTTGAATATTTTTTTTATTAATAGGTAGGGTAACTAAAACGTCAATTTTTTCTTCTAGTAATTGCTGAGCAGCTTTTTTTAATGCTAAATAAGCGGCTTCTCCACTTTCTTCTGTGGGGATTCCCATTTTCACTTTTTCTAATTTATGAGAACATTCAATAAAATTGATTCTTCCATCTTGAATTTGATTAGCATCTTGAATGCCTTTATAATTAAACTTGGAGTAACCTAATTGCTGTTTAAAAAAATATAGTGCTTTACCTGAACCAAAAATAACAGGTGTAAATAAATTAGTAATGGCTAAATCTTCAAAAGTTTTTAAAATCAATTCGGGTCCGATGCCATTAACGTCCCCCATGGTAATACCAACCTTAATTTTTGGGTTTGTTCCAGTGTTCATAAGACTCTAAGAAGTTAAATAAAAGCCTAACCCCAACACCTGTACCATTTTTACCTCTGTAAGAATCTGGACTATTTAAAAATGCAGGACCAGCAATATCTAAATGTATCCAAGGATGTTTAACGAAATGTTGTAAAAATTTGGCAGCAGTTATTGCTCCACCACTTCTAGGACCTACATTTTTTAAATCAGCTATATCCGATTTAATTAAGTCTTTAAATTCTTCCCATAAAGGAAACTGAACTAAACGCTCATGCACATCATAACCTGCTTGAATAATTTGTTGATTTACATCAGGATTAGCCGTTGACATCATAGCAATTCCCATATCTCCTACAGCAATCACAGCAGCTCCTGTAAGTGTAGCTAAATCAATGATTAATTCGGGTTCATATTGATTAGCAAAAGCTAAAGCATCTGCTAAAATAAGCCTTCCTTCTGCATCTGTGTTAAGGACTTCAACAGTTGTTCCATCATACATAGTAATCACATCATTGGGTGTATAAGCATCTTCACCTGGGCGGTTATCGGTAGAAGGAATTAAAGCAATGACATGATAAGGTAACTGGTTTGCACTGATTGCACACATAGTAGCCAAAACTGCTGCTGCTCCTGACATATCACACTTCATAGTGGACATTGCATCAAAAGGTTTTAAACTTAATCCCCCTGTATCAAAAGTAACTCCCTTTCCTACTAAAACAATGGGTTTATCATTTTTGCAATGCTCGGGTTTCCATTCTAAAACAGAAAAAGTTGGGGGGGTTTTTGAACCTTTATTTACACTTAATAAACCTCCCATTTTTAAACTTTCTATTCGGGATTTCTCAAATACCTCTACCCTAAAACCATATTGCTTACCTAACTCAACCGCTTTTTGTGATAAAACTACGGAATCTAATAAATTGGGTGGGTCATTGACTAAATCTCTTGCAATACAAGTTGCATTAGCAACATTTTGAGCAATTTTTAATTCATTTTCATGTTTAGAATTTTCTGTTACAAAATATACATTTTGTAGGCTATTTTGCTCCTTTTGGGTTTTGAGGTAATTATATTTATAATTCGATAAAATAGGTACCTCTCCAATAGAACGAATAAGCAATTGGGATTGATGATGATTTTCTATTCCAGGAAAAAGAATATAAAGATTTTGAAATTCCATTTTATTTAATATAGAAACCCATTGATGGATATGCCCTCTAAATTTTTCAGGTTCTAAATCTTTAAAAAGATGATAACCTTGAAATAACCAACATTCATTTTCATTCGGTTGAATAGAAATAGATTTTTCTTTAGTAACTAAATCCGGATTTTGAGGAAAATTATTCCCAAATTGATTTTTTAAAATTTCTAAATTATCGGAGGTAACTCCTAATACAATCAAGCTTTTTTCTAAGGATTGTGGTAATTGATTTGTGATTTTTATATTGATATTGTTCATAATTAAAAAACTTTTCTTTTCTTCAGCCATTCTTCAATCACTAAGTTGTAATAGAAAATTCTTTCTATTTTTGCTTTTATCCAAAGATGAACTAATAAAATGGGCTCCCAACTTGTAGGAAAAATTCTCATTTCAATTTCTGAATTTTTTTTCTTGTAAATAAAATCGTTGAGGGATTTGGCAGTTAATAAAATATCTTTGTGATTATTTAATTTTGCGATAAACTCTAACCTTTCAATTTTTTTATGTAATTCGTTTTTAGGAAGTTGGTTATTTATAGAGGCTAAAATATCACAGATAATAATATATGGGTTATTAAGAATTTGAGGATATTTTATTGCATATTCTGATAATTCCTGGGTCAGTTGATATTGTAAATCTCCAGCAACTAACATAGCCATGCGATAGCAAATACACTTTTCAATATTTTCATAGTCTTTGGAATGGTTAATAACAAATTGAATTTCTTTTAAAGCGGTAGGCAGGTCATTTTCATAAAAATGAAAAAGAGAAGCGTATTCATAATAAGAAAGCAAAAATTCTGTTCTTAATTCTTCAGGAATGGTATAAATTTTTGATTCTGTTTTATATAGAATAGAATTCATCAAAAGAAAATCCCCATTTTTTATACAGGATTCCATTAGTTGAGATAAACATTCTAACGCCTGTTTTTGATTTAAAACATCTTTAAAATGGCTCATATAAATATGAGTAAGTTCTTTATGAGCATTTTCATAATCTTGTTGTAGAGTTAATGCTTGAATACTTGCCATTTTGATAATAAAATTAGGTTCGGGTATTTTTTTTATTTCTTGATGAATTTCAATTGCAAAGGTCTGAATTTTTTGAATATCTAATTGATCTAAATTCAAATTTAATAATTTTATTTTTGTTAAAAGAACTCTTTGTTTATCCCACTCAAAAGAATTAGATTTTAAAAATTCAATAAATTCTAAAAACGAAGACTGGGAAGAGTTTTCATACGCTGAAAATAATAATTCATAAAAAATTTTTTGGTGAGAATCAGAAAATTGTGAAATATCAAATTTAATAGATTTGCTATATTCTTTTGCTTCTTCAAAAAGATTTCTTTGAATTAATATTCCCATTTTTGCAATGGATTTATAAAATAAATATACAGGATTTTGAGAATTAGAATGCTCCAAAAGCACACTGAGAATGTTCTCATATAATTCCTTTTTCTGCATAGAATAATAAGCTTTTGTGTTCTCAGAATAATATTTTTCATAGATTTCATTATCCAGAGATTTGTTATAATCATTGGATTTGGAATAACTTTGATAAATACTCATGTAACGACAATCGTTGCCATAAGTACTATAAAGTCTTTTTTCTTCTTTGGATAAAGTTTTTATAAGATTAAAAAGTGCTAACATTTAAGTTATTTACACAAAGCAAAAATATGATAAATTTTGAATATCAACAAAATAAAAAAAAATTCTTTTAGTAAACAAATTTTAAAGTATAAAAAAATTTGACAATCAAAAAAAATTATACTTATTTGCATTTTAAATTAACACCATGAAAAAGAAAAGAATTGGAATTGCTATACAGGGTGGTGGTGCTCATGGAGCGTTCACTTGGGGAATATTAGAAAAACTACTAGATTTACCTGATTTAGAAATTGTTGGAGTAGTGGGAACCAGTGCTGGTGCAATGAATGCTTCCGCTTTATCTTATGGTCTAAATGTAGGAGGTCCAGAAAAAGCAAAAGAAGTTCTAAGCAATTTTTGGAAAAAAATTTCTCAAAAATCAAAGTATTCTATACTCAAACCTTCCTTATTAGATTTAATGATGCATAAAGGAGATATGGATTTATCGCCAGGGTATAATCTTTTTAGTATGATGACTCATATCTTCTCCCCTTACCAATTAAATCCTCTAAATATAAACCCTTTGAAAGAGGTATTAGAAGAAGTTATTGACTTTGAAGTATTAAAAAAAGCAACAAAAACCAAATTATTTTTGTGTGCAACGAATGTACTCACTTGTAAACCTAAAGTTTTTATGGGTGAAGAATTATCTGCTGATGCTTGTATGGCTTCTGCCTGTTTACCTTTTATGTTTCAAGCCGTAGAAATTGATTACAATGCTTATTGGGATGGTGGTTACATGGGGAACCCGCCTATATTTCCGTTAATCAAAAATACAGATGTAGATGATATTCTCATCCTTAAAATTAACCCCATCAAAATCAAAGAAATCCCTAAAACTGCCAAAGACATTGAAGACCGTATCAATGAAATTTCTTTTAATGCTAGCCTCATGGCTGAAATGAAAATGATTCATTTTATCAATAAACTCCTTGATAAAGGCGTTGCATTAGAAGGTTGTAGAAAAATTCGTTTTCATGCCATTAGTGCAGATGAAGCACTTGAAGAGTTTAGTATCTCCTCTAAACTCAATGCCTCTTGGGATTTTATTATCTACTTACATGATATTGGTAAACGTTACGCTTCTGAATGGCTTCAAGAAAGCTACGATTTAATTGGCGTTAAAGATAGCATAGACATAGAAAAAGTATTTTTATAATTAGTTGTTTTATCAAGTTTGAGCTATACTAAATAAAAAATACTGCTTAATGAAAAGCAGTATTTTTATTGCTAAAAGTATTTCTACTTAATTTTTGATAATCGTTTTTTGGAAAATTTCTCCTTGTGATTCCATTAAAAGGATATAAGTACCTGAACTCACATTGGGAGTTTCAATGTTATAGTGGTTTAAACCACTTACAGATTGGAACGATGGATAATTTTTGACTACTTTCCCTTGTAAATCTAGAATTTTTACATTTATGATAGCAGGCTTGTAAGTATAAAACTGTAAATTAAAAACATTTTGATAAGGATTAGGGTACGAAGAAATTCCAAAGAAATTAGTTTCTTTTGAACGATTTACAGGATTATTAGGAAGTGCAGGTGCTTTTATGGGCAATGGACCGGATTTAACTGATGCGGAATTCGCTTTTTGTAGTCTTCTCGTACCATCCTCACAATACCAACCTTCTGCAAAAGTTTCTTGATTTGAAACCTGATCAACACGATTAACAAAGTAAAAATCACCTTGTACTCTTTGCTGGTTTAAATCAAGTATTACGTATCCCCTTCTTGTCAAATCAATAAATTTCATATGGGGATTTTGGTTTTTAATTAGAGGTATTCCTAATCCTGTAAGTGAGGATAAAAAATCAGCACCGGGGGAAGTAACAGAAGTTGCCACAAATTCAACACCCATAGAGCCTGCACCGGTTGTCCCATTATAATTTTGATAAGGTATATCATTAGCCCACGAAGTGTGAATATCGCCTGTTAAGATAACAGGGTTAGGGATACTATTATTCATGATATAATCCATTACTCTTTTTCTTTCTGCGGGATAACCGTCCCATTGGTCTGCATTAACAATTTGTCCAAAAGCTTTTAAAGGAGCAAACATCACTTGCTGTCCAATTACGTTCCATTTTTGGGTACTATTGGATAACTGGGTTTCTAACCAAGCTCTTTGAGTATTACCAATCATCACCCTAGTGCTATCATTCAAATTAGGAGAATTAGTAGTAACTTGTTGATCTCTATCATATAAACGGGTATCAATCATCATTAAATTCATCAAGTTGCCCCAACTAAATTGTCTCCAAATTCTTATGGTATCATTAACATCAGGTTCTCTAATAGGCAACCATTCTTTATAAGCTCTTACTCCGTTATTTTTTCTAACATACCAATCCCCCTCGGTAGCAGGCGTGTGGTTTTCTGCTCCATCTCTATAAGAATCATTAGCTGTTTCATGGTCATCCCATACGGTAATAAAAGGGAACTGTTGATGTAATTTTCTCAACTGAGGATCTAATTTATATTGAGAATGACGTATTCTATAATCTGATAAAGTTAAAATTTCATTAGAAGGTTCGTGTAGCCTAGTTCTACTAGGATTAACAGGATATTCATAAATATAGTCACCTAGATGGATAACTGCATCTACATCATTTCTTTCTTCAATTCTTCCATAAGAATTAAAAAATCCATAATCCCAACTAGAACAAGATACTATAGCAAACCTTAAAGAATCTACATTTCCTGTTGGAGCTGTTCTTGTCCTTCCAATTAAAGACTTTCTTCCATTGGTTTCAAATTCATAATAATACCAAGTATTGGGTTGTAGCCCTGTAACATCTACTTTAACCGTAAAATCTCTATCCTCATTGGTTACAAAACTTCCTTGTTGCACTACATTAGATAACAAGGTATCAGTTGCCATCTTCCAGTTTACGGTTATATTACCTGTAAAATTAGAATCTGGTGTAACACGTGTCCATATGATTACTCTATCCGGTAATGGGTCTCCTGATGCAACACCATGATAAAATGGAGCATAAAGAGGGTCTAATGTAACTCGTTTTTCCTGTGCGTGGGTATTTACAAAGTAAGCAAATAATACCACTATAAATAAAAAATTTTTTTCCATAAAGATTTTTTTTGCAAAAGTATTACAAAAACTTGTAAAAAACAAAAAAGACTGCCAATATCTAGACAGTCTTTTTGGTATTTTCAAAAAAATTATTAATTATTATTTTTTTGAAATATTTTCTAATTCTTTTTTAGCAGCAGCTTTAAACGAACCATATTGAGCATCTTTGAATGCTTTTGCGGCTTTATCCATATTTCCTGATTTTTTAGCCGCTAAACCAATAACAAAATTATAAGGAGCTTTTTTGTTAGGGTCTGCTTCGTTAGGTAGCAAGGCTTCTAATGTAGTAATAGCTTGTGGATACTGACCTAATTTATATTCCGCTTTAGCTTTCAAGAAACGTATGGTATTATTATTCGTTTTTTCTAAGATTTTATTAGCGGTTGATAAAGCACCACTGTAATCACCAGAATTCATTTGAATTTTTACCATTGTATTGTACAATTTAGATTTTTTGTTTTCGTCAGTTTGGTTTTCAACAGCTTTCATTAAACTTTGAATAGCTAAACTATTTTGACCTTTCTTATAATAAATCATTCCCATTAATTGATGTGCAGGAGCATAAGTCTGAGATAATTCTAAAGATTTTTTCAAGTAAGTCATAGCTTCATCCATTTCTTCTACTTTAAAATATCCCATTGCTATACGGAAAGGACCTGCAGGGTTATTACTATTTTTAACTTTTTTGATTTTATTTTGGTAATTGGGTGATTGAACTTGTTTCCAAGACTCTTCAGCACTTTTTGTATCACCTGTTCTCCATTGTGCTTCACCGAGAGCAAAATAGTATTTATCTGTTTCAGTAGCAGGTAAACCTTTTACTCTTTCAACGGCTCTACTATAAACGCTCAAAGCTTCACTCCAATTTCCTAAACCACCAGCAATTTGACCTTCATATAATAATATATTAGGGTCATCTGGAGTTAAAGATTTAGCTTGTTGTAATTCTCCGCGAGCTTCAGAAAATCTCCCTTCTTTCATTAAAATTTTAACTACCATTAACTTGTAGTTAACCTTTTTGTTGTTGTCTTGCTCATATTGAAAAGCAGAATTAAAGTTTTGAATAGCACGAGAAATATCTTTTTTACCGAGCTTATCATTATAATAAATTCTTCCTAATGCAGCATAAGCTTCAGAATAATCTTTTTTATTATTTGTAGCTTGATTAAAAGATTCAATTGCGCCATCAACATTTGGTGGATTTTGTCTAATTTGACAGTATCCTTTTTTGTAATAATAACGTGCATTAGCGGGCTCTAATTTTATTGCCTCATCATATTTTTGCACAGCTTCAATGAATTGCTTATTTTTACGATACGCTTCTCCTTGCTTATACGCATTTTTTCCAGGACCTGTTTGAGCATTTCCATAAAAAGCAATAAGCATGAACGGTACCATCAAAGCAATAAGTTTTTTGCCTATCTTATTCATGTTTAAGTTATTTTTTAAAATTGATTTACAAATATATTCCATAAACTCTAATCTATTAGTTTTTAAGTACTTATTTTTTCTTTTTTTTTAGCTTTTTCGGACTGCAAATAAAGTAAATTTTCTAATTCAAAAATCATTCTTGATTTTTTTTAAAAAAAGTTGCTTTATTACAATCCTATTCACCAACTTTGCAACAAATATACAACATTATTTTTTAATCACAAAAAAAAATTAAAATTTTATTTGAACATGAAATTATTTGATGAACTGAATTGGCGTGGATTTGTTCAAAATTATACTCCTGATGTGAATTTTTTAATTGAACAAAATTCTCAATCCGTTTATATAGGTTTTGATCCAACTTCTGATTCCTTGCATGTAGGAAATTTAATGCAAATTATGTTATTATCCCTATTCCAAAAATATGGTCATAGACCTATCGCATTAGTGGGTGGCGCTACAGGTATGATTGGTGATCCTTCTGGTAAATCAAAAGAAAGAAATTTATTGGATATGGATACTTTGTTTCACAACCAAAAGTGTATTCAAAATCAATTAGAGAAATTTTTAGATTTTTCTCCTAATATTCCCAATTCTGCTTTAATTTTGAATAATTATGATTGGTTCAAGGATTTTAATTTTTTAGATTTTTTAAGAACAATAGGAAAACATATCTCCATTAATTATATGATAGCAAAAGAATCTGTACAGAATAGAATTGAAACAGGTATTTCTTTTACTGAATTTTCTTATCAACTTTTGCAAGCTTATGACTTCCTTTATTTATACCAAAATTATAACTGCAAAATTCAAATGGGTGGTGCAGACCAATGGGGAAATATTACTACCGGTATTGAATTGATTAGAAGAATTATTAATGGTCAAGCTGAAGCTATTACTGCTCCATTATTAACTAAAGCCGATGGAACTAAATTTGGAAAATCAGAATCTGGTAATATTTGGTTAGACCCCAAAAAAACTTCCCCTTATAAGTTTTATCAATTTTGGATTAACATTTCTGATAACGACGTTGAAAAATTATTAAAAGTTTTTACATTCCTTTCAAAAGAAGAAATTGAAAATATTTTAATAAAACATTTTAATGAACCTCATTTACGATACGCTCAGAAAAGACTAGCTGAATATGTTACAACTTTGGTTCATTCAAAAGAAGATTTAGAAAAAGCTATTGAAGCAACTCAATTATTATTTGGTGAATCTTCAAAAGATAATTTTTTAAAATTTGATTGGCATGAACTTCAAGAAATTTTTGAAGGTGTTCCGTATTCTCAAGTAAATAATGAATATTTTTATCAACCTAAAGATGCTGTAACTATTTTATCAGAATTACAAATTTATCCTTCAAAATCAGAAGCTAAAAAAGCATTACAAGCTGGGGCTGTCAAAGTGAATAAAATGAAAATTTCTGTGGATTATCAATTTTTGGAAAACGATTGGATTATGAATAAATTTGTGCTTATTCAAAAAGGTAAGAAAAATTATCATTTAATTATAAAATCTTGAAAATTGGTGTTATTGGAAATGGAATGACCGCTACTTTTATAGTAGGGCTTTTATTAAAAAATGGTTTTGATGTAATCCAAGCTGTTAATCCTTCGGCTGTTCCGCATTCATGGTTTTCGGCGGGGATTGTTCATCCTTTTAATTTTAAAACTGCTTCTTGGAAAAAGTTTGGTTTTAATAGCTATTATGAATTACTTCAATTCTTGGAAAATTGGGGTTTAAAAGATTATTTTCATAATACAGGATTATTCTATGCTTGTGAAGAGCAAGGTTTATGGAATGATTGGTCTGTATTATCTGAAAGATTTCCTGATTATATTCAGCCAAAAGATAATGGAATATTTTTTCCTAAATCTGGTTGGTTACAAGTAAAAAAAGTTTGGGATATTTTAAATCATAAGTTTTTAAAATTTTCTAATTATCAAAGGGTTTGTAGTTCTATAAATGATAATTCTGAAATTTCTTTTTTTATTCATGCGGGGGGAATAGATGCTTTGAAAGACCAATCTAATTTACCGATTTATCCTACTGAAAGTCAAATTTTTAAAATTCAATTAAAAAAAACCTTAGCCCCTCATATTTTTTGGAAACAGTTTTTCTTAACTCCTACTTTGAATCCTTTGGAATACTGGGTAGGTCCTAATCAAGAAGCTCTAGAAATTTTTGATAAAACTTTTCAAGAAGAATATAAAATTGTAAAAACTTTGAAAGGAATTAAGCCCTTTTCTTTGACAGGTCGTGCATTTTGCCTTAAACAAAAAAATTATTTATATTTAAATGGTGTTGGAGGTAGAGGACTTTTAGAGGGTATAAGAATTTCTCATGAAGCCTTAAAAATTTTACAAAAATCCACTTTAAATTTATGAATTCATTGGAAAATGATTTTTTCTTTTTAAATCGCTGTTTTACATTAGCTTTAAGGGCTTTTAATTTTACTCAACCCAACCCTAAAGTTGGAGCTTTAATTATTAACCAATTTGGAGAAATCATCTCAGAAGGTTGGCATAAAAAATACGGCGAAGCTCATGCAGAAGTTCATGCTATTCAAAATCTTCCTCATAATTTTGACTTTGCTCATTGTACTTTATTTGTGAGTTTAGAACCTTGTTGCCACATCCATAAAAAAACTCCACCTTGTACTACTCTAATTATAGAAAAAAAAATACCTAAAGTTGTGGTTGCTACCTTAGACCCTAATCCACAAGTCCAAAGCAAAGGTATAGAAACCTTAAAACAAGCAGGTGTTGAAGTCACTTTATATCATGAGCATTTTATTAAAAAACAACAAGAAATTAATTTTTCATTTTACGTTAATCAACTTTACCAAAGACCCTACATCACTTTAAAATGGGCAGAATCTCAAAATAAAATTATAGGAGATGAACAAAAAAGGATTATGATTTCCCACCCTTATACCCAATTTTTTTCTCATGCATTAAGAGCACAACATCAAGCTATTTTAATAGGAAAAAAAACGGTTCTTTTAGATAACCCTCAACTGAATTTAAGATATTCCTACGGAAAAAATCCTATCATAATCATTCTGGATACTCATTCAGAAATTGACCCTGAAAAATATTTTCCCAATCGTGAAGGTATCATTATTAACCAAAAATTTCAAAGTAATGAAGGAAATTGGAAATATTTTAAAGTAGAGGATATTTTCTCATGGAAAGATTATGTCAATAAACTTTATACTGAATATAAAATTGGAAGTATTTTGGTAGAAGGTGGTTCTAAAGCAATTAATAATATTTTACAGTCAAAAATTTGGGATACTACCTACATTATTAAAAATCAAAGAGTTATTCAAACTGCCAAACCTGTTTATGCTCCTAAATATCTTGAAACAAACGTAGAATTTTTACAAAAAATACAAGGGGATAGAGTTTTTAAGATAAAAAAGCAATAAAATTTTTTTATGATTAAGAACCTATTTTTGATTTTATTTGAACTTTCAAAGGAATTAAAAAGTTTCATATTTTTACAGTAAAAATCAAGGCGATGCAAAAAAAATTTGAATTAATGTCTCCATGTGGAAGTTTTGAGGCATTTATGGCTGCTATCAAAGCAGGTTGTGATTCAGTTTATTTTGGAGTAGAACAATTAAATATGCGTGCTCGTTCTTCTATTAATTTTACTTTAGAAGACCTTAAAGAAATTGCAGAAATTGCAAAAGAAAATCATATAAAAACCTACATAACTTTAAATACCATCGTTTATGACCATGATTTAAAACTCATGAAAGATATTGTGAGTACAGCAAAAGAAAGTGGTATTGATGCTATTATTGCATCTGACCATGCAGTAATGAATTATGCTAAAAGAATAGGCATGCCAATTCATATTTCAACCCAATCTAATGTTACGAATATTGATAGCGTAGAATTTTATGCTAATTATGCAGATGTTATAGTATTATCTCGTGAATTAAGTTTAAGTCAGGTGGAAGACATAGTAAAGGAAATTGAAAGAAGAGACGTTCGTGGACCTTCGGGAGAATTGGTAAGAATCGAAATTTTTGGACATGGTGCTTTATGTATGGCAGTTTCTGGGAAATGCTATTTAAGTTTACATTCTCATAATGCTTCAGCAAATCGTGGTGCTTGCATTCAAAATTGTAGAAGAAGTTATATTGTAATTGATAAAGAAGAAGGCTATGAATTAGAAATTGATAATGAATACATTATGTCTGCAAAAGATTTATGTACAATAGATTTTCTGGATAAAATTATTAAGGCTGGAGTAAGTGTTTTAAAAATTGAAGGTAGAGGGCGTTCCGCAGACTATGTGTATGAAACCACAAAATGTTACCGTGAAGCTATTGATAGTATTTATGAAGGTAATTATAATGAAGAAAAAATTGCAGAATGGAAAGAACGTTTAGCAACTGTTTATAATAGAGGTTTTTGGGATGGTTATTACTTAGGTAGAAAAATTGGAGAATGGAGTAAAAATCATGGGTCTTCCGCTACAACTAAAAAAGTTTATCTTGGTAAAATTCGTAATTTCTTTGACAAAATATCTGTAGCAGAAGTTGAACTTGAAACCCATCAATTAAAATTGAATGATGATATTATTATTACAGGACCCAAAACAGGTTTAGTAAAAACAAAAGTAGAAGAAATTCGTTTAGAAGACTTACAAGTTCAAGAAGTAAAAAAAGGAGATATTTTTTCTATAAAACTCCCAGAAAAAGTAAGAACCAATGATAAGCTATATAAAGTTGTAAAAGAAACCGTTTTGATTAGTTAGGTAGCGGTCTTTTGATAGTTAGTGCGTTAAAGTTCGTCCTTTTAAGGAAGCCAATCAAATACTTATTTCTTTCTGAATAATTTGTAGTTTTGCGTAATTAGATTTTACATGTTAGCTTTAAATTATAAAACTTATGGGGATTCTAAAAATCCTGATTTAATAATTTTACATGGATTTTTGGGTTCAGCAGATAATTGGCATACCTTAGCAAAACAATTTTCAGAATATTTTTATGTATGGACAATAGACCAAAGAAATCATGGTCGTTCACCTCATGCTTATGAGTTTAATTATGATATTTTGGTAGATGATTTATATGAATTTATGGATTACCATAAAATTGAGGAAGCTATTCTATTGGGTCATTCTATGGGTGGTAAAGTGGTAATGCAATTTGCAATGTATTATCCAAATTTAGTGAGTAAGTTAATAGTAGCGGATATGGCTCCTTATGCTTACAATCATCATCATCAAATCGTTCTAGAGGCGCTTCAAAATATTCAATTAAATAATTATACCAAAAGGGAAGAAATAGATGAAGCTTTAAAAAAATATATTCAAGAATGGGATACTCGTCAGTTTATTATGAAAAGTTTGTTTTATGAAAATGAAAAATATCAATGGCGTTTTTATTTGGAGTCTTTGTTAGATAATTATGAACAGATTCTAAAACCTGTAAATGGAAAAATATTTGAAAAACCAACTTGTTTTATTAAAGGTGAAAATTCTAAATATATAATAGAAGAACGTTGGTCAGAAATTAAAAGTTTATTTCCTAATGCTGAATTAAAGGTTATTCATGGTGCTGGACACTGGGTTCATGCAGAAAAACCTAAAGAGTTTTACATAGCTGTAATTGAGTTTGTAAATAAATGATGATACATTTTCAAATTTTTTAATTAAACTATTGACAAACGCATTTTTAAAGTTATAACTTGCGTAACATTTTTTGAAATATGAAGTTGTCGGATTTTAATTATGAAATTCCTGATGAATTAATTGCTCAAACCCCTTTAGAAAATAGAGATGAGGCAAGGCTATTAGTGGTAAATAGGAAAAATAAAACTATAGAACACAAACAATTTAAGGATATTATACAATATTTTGATGAAGGAGACGTTATCATCTTAAATGATTCAAAAGTATTTCCTGCGCGTCTTTATGGTAAAAAAGAAAGAACTGGAGCTAAAATTGAAGTTTTTCTTTTGAGAGAATTAAACAGAGAGACACGCCTTTGGGATGTAGTGGTAGATCCAGCAAGAAAAATTAGGGTAGGAAATAAATTATATTTTGGAAATAAAAATGAGTTAGTGGCTGAGGTGGTGGATAATACAACAGCAAAAGGTAGAACTATTCGTTTTTTATTTGAAGGAGATTATAATCAATTTGAACAAATCATTGATAATCTTGGTGTTATGCCTTTACCTAATTACATTGTTCGTAAACCCAATGATTTAGATAGAAAATATTATCAAACCTTGTTTGCTAAAAATAAAGGATCTGTTGCAGCACCTTCTGCAGGTTTTTATTTTACCCGAGAAATTTTAGTACGTTTAGATATTAAAGGAGTAGAAAAACATAATATTACTTTGCATACCGGCTATGCTAGTTTTAGAGATGTTGAAGTTGAAGATTTATCTAAACATAAAATGGATTCTGAATATTATGATATTCCCATTGAAGTGGCTGAAAGCGTAAATAAAGCTAAACTTGATAAAAAGAAAGTTTGTGCTGTGGGTACTACTGTAATAAGAGCATTAGAGTCTAATGTATCTGCTTCAAAATTGTTAAAACCTGGTAAAGGATGGTCAGATAAATTTATTTTTCCTCCTTACGATTTTAATATAGCTAATTCTATGGTAACCCAATTTCATCCCCCTAAATCTACTATGCTAATGATGGTTTCGGCTTTTATGGAGCATGAATTTTGTATGCATGTTTACAATGAAGCAATTAAAGAAAAATATCGTTTCTTTTGTTATGGTGATGCCATGCTAATTTTATAAATTTGTAAACAAAAATATTCCATGATTTTTGATAATATTAAAGTTATAATTGTTGCTGGTGGTGTTGGAAAAAGAATGGGTAAAAATATAGCAAAACAGTTTTTACTCATCAATCAAAAACCTATTATTATCCATACTATTCAAAGATTTTTAGAGGTTTGTAATCCCAAAGACATAGTGATTACTGTTAAAGAAGAACAACTTTCTAAGTTAAATTCTTTACTTCAAGAATACGATATTCAAGGAATTAAAATTGCTTATGGAGGTGAGCATAGGACGGATTCTGTAAGAAATGGGCTTCAAGCAATTCAAAATACAGAACCGAACTATTCAGGTTTAGTTTTAATTCATGATGCGGTTCGTCCATTTGTTTCAAAAGAATTTTTAGAGAAATTTATTTTTAAATTAAAAGAATCCCAAAATTTAATAACTACTTGCCCAGTAAAAAATTCATTAAGAAAAATTACTGAAAAAGGTACTCATGTAGTAGATAGAGCTGATTATCTAGAAGTACAAACTCCTCAAGGGTTTTTATTTTCAGATATTTATGAAGCTTATATTCACACATCTCAAAATTTTACTGATGACGCTTCATTGTATGAAAGCTATTTCCAAAAACCTGTTTATCATATAAATTATATACCTGAAAATATCAAAATTACTACAATCATAGATTTGATATTAGCGGATTATTTATCTAAGAATGGATTCTGAACGAATGATTATGCTAAATGTATTTTTTTGAGAATAAGTAAAAAAATAATTGCCAAAATCGCATAAAGATTGGTCTTTATAAAAATTGTTTAAAAATTTTTTGAAAAATTTTTGTATCATTAAAAGTAAATTATTTAAGTTTGCAGTTAATTTTAAAGTGAAATTGGAATATACCCGTAAATTCGTTTGTCCAATGTTGAAGAGAATATTTTTAATACTAGTTATTGCGTTTAGTACCATACAACCTGAGTTGTTTGCGCAGCAAAATCACAAGGTCAAACACCTTATGAAAAAAGCAGATCATCTATTTATGCGTCGTCATAGTGCTGAAGCTGCTGAAATTTATAAAGAAGTTTTAAAATTAGACCCTAATAATACCTATGCAATGCGTAAAATTGCTAGATGTTATTGGTATTTACATCAATTAGATGATTGTATTAAATGGTATGAAGCTGTGATTAATCAAGATCCTGAACACAATGATACTACTTATTTTGATTTGGGTCTTGCTTTAAAAAGAGAAGAGCGTTATGCAGAAGCAAAATCAGCTTTTCAAACATTTTTAGAAAAGTATGACCATAATGATTATTTCCGTGAACATGCGGAATTAGAAATTAAGGGTTGCGATTATGCTGATGTTGCCAAAAAACAAGATCCAAAATATACTATAACAGAAATTAATATTAATTCTGGTTCAGGGGATTTTAGTCCTATTATTTATTCTGTAAAAGGGGATTCTTTTATGATTTTTACTTCCCATAGAAAAGGTGTTAAAGGTGGTAAAGACAAATTCCGTGAAAATGGTGAAGAACGTTTTTCTGATTTATTTATTGCGAAAAGAGAAACAGATTCTACATTTAGTAAAGTAGAAAATCTTGGCAAACGCATTAATACAAAAGCAAATGATGGAAATGGTGTAATTGCTCCTGACGGGAAAACTCTATATTTTACGATTTGTGGCAAAGGAAAACAAGGAAAACATCATGGTTGTAGTATCTATCAATCAACCTTCAATCCAGAATCCAAAACTTGGGGCAAAGGTTCATTAGTAGAAGGTATTAATGGGCAGCATGAAGTGGTTGTGAACTCAAGAGGAAAAGTCAAAAAAGTTCCTACTTATGATGCTCAACCTACTCTCTCTCCTGACGGTTCTACAATGTATTTTGTTTCTGATAGACCCGGCGGTGAAGGTGAATTAGATATTTGGTATTCGCAAAAAATTGGTAATGCTTGGAGTACCCCTGTAAATTGTGGTAAATCCATCAATACACCATTTAATGAAACACACCCGCATATAGCAAAAGATGGAAAAACTATGTATTTTTCTTCTGATGGTAGATTAGGTTTTGGTGGTTATGATATTTATTATGCGGAGGGAGCTTTAAGTACTTGGAACGAACCCAAAGATTTAGGTTACGGTCCCAATTCTGCTGATGATGATTTTAGTGTTTATTGGTTATTCCAAGATTCATTAGGTTATTTTGCTTCCAATAGACCTGGAAAGGGTTCAGATGACATCTACTTAATGAGATTTATTTATAGACCTCCCATTGAATTATCTGTTCATGGTGTAGTGAGAGACAAAAAAACCAAACAACCTATTCCTTTTGCTACTGTAACTCTTTTTAGAATTCAAGAGGGTAATTTAATTCCTATTGATACCTTTAAAACTGACCAAACCGCTGCTTATAAATTCCCCTTAGAAAAAGAATCTGATTACAAAGTGGTGGGTAATGCGCCCGAATATTTAGCAAATGAAGAGTTTGTTTCTACTAAAGGTATAAAAGTTACTACAGATCTTGAAAAAGATATTGACATCTTCTTAGAAAGAATTGAGTTAGGTAAACCTATTGTTTTACAAAATATTTACTATGATTTTGATAAATCAGATTTAAGACCAGAATCTAAAGTAGAATTGGATAAATTAGTGAAATTACTCAATGATAATCCTGGTATTACTATTCAAATTGGTTCTCATACAGATACCAACGGTTCCGAAAAATATAATATTAAGCTTTCTCAAAGAAGAGCAAAATCAGTGGTTGATTATTTAATCCAAGCGGGTATTGACAAAGATAGATTAGATTCTTTTGGTTTTGGGGAATCTCAACCCGCTGTTTATCCTGAATTATCAGACGCTGACGAGCAAGCAAACAGAAGAACTGAATTTAGAATTAATACTTTCAATTATAAACCCAAAAAATAAGATTTCTTAAATTTTTCAAAAAAACCGTCTTTTTTTAAGGCGGTTTTTTATTTTTGTGATTGAATTTGAATTATGCAGCGTTTTCAATCTTTTTTAGGTGGAATTTTGGGCGGGTTAATGGTTTTGGGAATATATCATTTTTGGAATTTTACTAATTATTCTAATCCTATAATTAAACCTGTTGATTATGAAAAATTTGAAAATGTAATTGATTTTACAAAGCCTTCAATTATTGGCAAGCAATCTGTTGTTTCTATTAAGTCAAGGTCACAGAGAGTTGTTAGAAATAATTTTTGGGATTTTTGGGATTTTTGGGGTAATCAAAGGGAAGCTACTAATGCCGGAACAGGAGTAATTTATTCTGCCGACGGTATCATTGTAACGAATTTTCATGTAATTGAAAATGCTGATGAAATTACGGTTACTTTACCTAATAAACGCTCATATAAGGCTCAAGTTTTAGGTACTGACCCAAGCTCAGATTTAGCCATTTTAAAAATTCAAGCCAATAATTTAAAGCCTATTGCATTAGGAAATTCTGATGATTTACTCATTGGGGAGTGGGTCCTAGCAATTGGAAATCCTTTTGAACTTACTTCTACTGTTACAGCAGGTATAGTAAGTGCAAAAGGTCGTAATATTAATGTAGTAAAATCTCAGTTTCCTATTGAATCTTTTATTCAAACTGATGCCGCTATTAATCCGGGGAATTCTGGAGGTCCTTTAATAAATACAAAAGGAGAATTAGTGGGTATTAATACTGCAATTATGTCTAATTCTGGTGCTTATAATGGATATGGCTTTGCAATCCCTGTGAATATTGTAAAAAAAGTAGTAAGAGATTTATATGAATATCAGGTAGTTCAAAGAAGCTTTTATGGTGGGACTGTGGAAGACATTGAAGAAAATTTTGCAAAATCTCAGCAACTTGAAAGTTATTTTGGGGTTTATATTTCAGAAATTTATCCTGAAGGAAGTTTTGATAAAGCGAAGTTAGAATTAGGTGATATAATTACAAAAGTTAATCAAAAAGAAATTTTATCAAAAGCTGATTTTTATGAATCTATTGCATTAACAAGACCCGGTGATGTTGTAAAGTTACAAGTTCAAAGAAAAAATAAAATTTTGGAAGTTAATCTAACATTACAAAATGAAGATGGAGAAACTAAAATTGTAAAAAAAACTTCTATTTTTTCTAAAACTTTAGGAGCTGAATTGCAACCTATTACCAAATTTGAAAAAAATAAACTAAAAATTGAAGGGGGCTTTAAAATTATTAGTTTAGGTCAAGGTAGGTTGGCACAAATGCGTTTGCCTGAAGGTTTTATCATTTATAGAGTCAATAACCAACTTATTCATTCTATTGAGGAGTTAGAAAATGCTATTAATCAGCGTGGAAGGGTTATGATAGAGGGTTTTAATAAAGATGGTTCAAGAGGTAATTATTCATTTTTTAGTTATTAATTGTTGTTTCAATTTTTTTTGAAATTTTGTAAGTTATAAACTTTATTATATATAACTTTGCAGAATGAACTGGAAGTATGTTCTTGGAGCTTTTCTAGGAATAGCATTATTATATTTTGCATTCAAAGATATGAATTATCAGTTGCTTCAAGAAAATCTAGCAAATGGTAATTATTGGTGGTTATTGATGAGTTTATTGGTATCTCTTTCTTCACATTATGTACGAGCATGGAGATGGAAAATGCTAATAGAAGCCGCAGGGAAACCTATTAAAACCTTTGATGCTTTTGCAGCAGTTTTGGTGGGTTATATGGCAAATGCTGGAGCTCCAAGAATGGGTGAAGTGGCTAGATGTACCGTTTTAACTACTAAAACCCAAGCACCTTTTGCTACTTTAGCTGGTACTGTTTTTACGGAAAGGGCTATTGATGTTTTGAGCTTAGGTTTGTTAATTATTCTGGCTTTTGTTTTAGAATATCAAAAATTAGTGGGTTACTTTGTTCAGTATATGCCAAGTTTTTCTTTTTTTTATTTCCTTATTTTTGTTTTATTAGGTTTAGCAGGTTGGGTTTTGGTTTGGAAAACTCAAAATTCTTGGCGTAAAATTTCCATTTTGAACAAAATTCTTGAATTTGTAAGTACTATTTTAACGTCAGCAATGAGCATCAAAAACTTAAAAAGTCCTTTTTTATTTTTGCTGAGTACAGGTCTAATTTGGTTTTTTTATGTCCTCTCAACCTATTTTGGAACACTCATTTTGCCAAATACACAATCAATTGGTTTTCAATTAGCTTTTATTATTACCATTATGGGAGGAATTGGAATGACTATTCCCGTTCCCGGTGGATTGGGTCCTTTTCATAACGCTGTAATTTGGACCATGGTAGCATTTGGTTATGCTAAATCAGATGGTGAAGCTTTGGCTTTGATTATCCATACTCCCCAGTTAATTATTTTAATTATCACGGGAGCAATAGGTTATTTTTATTTACTTTCTCAATCCAAGTTAGAGACGGAATAAGAAATTTATTTCATTATTAAACGTTAGAGATTTGAAAAGCATGTAGTGGCACTGACTTTTGATGCTGAGTTTACCGATGCAAAAAAAGGATTGTGATATATTGAGTTCAAATAAGTATTGTATGGATGGGTATTTTGATGGTTATTTGGGTTCCATTTCCTGTATTTTCTAAATGTATTTCATGCTTTTTTTCATAAATTTGATCTAAACGGGTTAGAATATTGCTAAGACCCGTACCTTTATAGATGTTTTCCATTTTTATTCCTGGTCCGTTATCATAAATAATCCCCGTTAAAAAATGGTTTTCTTTGTAAAATTGTATTTTGATGATACCATCTTTTGTGAGTTTACTGATACCATGTTTAATGCAGTTTTCTACGAGGGTTTGTATGACTAATGACGGAATTAAATATTCCAAGCAACATTCTTCAATTTGAATTTCTATATTTAATCTTTTTCCAAATCGTATTTTTTCAATATCCAAATAATGCTGAATAAGTTGCATTTCATCTTTTAATGTAGCAAATTGTTCGTTGGAGGTTTTTAAAGTATATCTAAAAATAAATGCTAAATGTTCTACGGCTTCTTCTGCTAAATCAGGTGAATCATGAATTAAGGAAGAAATGGTATTTAAAGTATTGAACAAAAAATGTGGGTTGATTTGAGAACGCAATGCAGTTAGGTTTGCTTCTAAGGTTTTTTGCATTAAAAGTTTTTCTTTTTCTAATAAACTTAAAAGATTGATTATCAAGGATAATTGAATAATAGTTCTTTGTAAAATTTCAGCTTCTTCTAAGTTGTAATATCCATCTTTTTTCTTACCAATTAAAACGAGCCCTTTTTTTTCGTTAGAGAATATCAAAGGGAATATTAATTCTATATCGGAATCTATTATGGGAGTCAAATTTTCAGGTATATTGATAGGATTTTTAATCAATTCTTTTGATTTTGACCAGAAGGTGTTGGAATTTAAATAAGGTAATAAGGAATAATAAGGGTTTTTTTCATCAATTTCTAAATAAATTTCCAACTTAACTTCACCTAAAAAATCATCAATTTCTTTATGAAAATCTTGTAATAGTTGTTCTTTGTGAAGGTAGTTAGTCATAGAAATTTGAAATTTTTGGAGTTTTTCTACACGGTTTTCAAATGAAAAAAAAAGCCATTTTTTCCACCAATTTTTGTTTATAAATAAAACATAAACGACCAATAAACTCACTGTTAAACTTAAAATAATTTTAATAATGTTCTGAAAATCATAAGGAAACTGTTTAGAAACTAACCCTGATAATGAGTAACTAATACTAAATACTGCAACAAGAACTATGATGAGTATGAATTGTTGAGCAACTAAATTTACTTTACTAATTTTTAGATAACGGTAAATCCAATAGATTTTAAATGCCAGTAAGTAAATCCATAAAAAAGTAAATGTATAATCATTAGGGAAAAAAATAAGTCCTAGAATACATATGCTTGTGATTCCAGAGTGTATGATAGGATTATGATTATTTTCATAATGAAGATTTAACCATAAGGATTTTACAAAAATTACTGAGGTAAGAATTAAGATTTCATTTTGATAAGAGATTAAATTCTTTTGTAAAATTACAAAATATAAAATCACAAATGATAATAAAATGTCTAACGGTAGATCCCAATAAAAAGATTTCCATCGTAAAGAAAATGCTGCTGCTAATAAAAATAATACAGAAAAAATCCAGCCTAAATAATTGAAATAAATTTCGGTATTTTCTTGGTAAATGGTAGGTTGAAAATCTAAAAGAAGATACAAAAGGTTAAATAAAATGGTAAAAATTACGAATATGTAAAGTTTAAGGGATTCAATTCCTCTATTAATGAAAGGATATACTAAAAGGGACAAGAAAATTCCTGAAAATAAACAGGCTAAATTCAATATTTGATATATCCACTGAAAAAGATTAGTTTCTGGCTTGAAAATGACTTTAGGGTAGGTTCGTACTAAAACTTGTATCAAATCATTGTTAGCAGAAGGTCTTTTTACTTGGTACATCATTACACTTCCTGGCGGTAAACTTTTTAAAATTTCAGTTAAAGATTCTGTAAAAAAAATAGGTTGTTGGTCAATTTTGATGAGAATATCTCCAATTTCTAATTGATTTACATAAGGATTATGAATTTCTTGTAAAACAAGACCTTTATGAGTATTTTTCCATACTAAACCATCATCAGATGGAATTAAAATCGTATTTTCTAAAACTGGCAAAATACTAGGTTTTCCTACATTTTTTATGATAAGAAAAGCAAATAAAGCAGAGACAAGGTAAAAAGAGGTCAGAAAAATAAAGTTCTCTTTTGTTCTGATAAGGTTTTTAAGGTATCCTTCCATACAGTAAAATAGTCTTTTTGAATTTGTTTGCTTAAGAGCCAAGAATACAATTGAATAGGTTCATAATCTAAGGGGTCCCAGTAACTATTGGATAACATTTGAAATAAATCATCTTTTTTAAATGCTTTATAATCATAGGAAATTCCATTTAATTTATTAAAAACTTGATAAACCAAATTAAAATAGTCATGGTTTTGGTTGTATTTTTTTAAATATTTTCTAAAACTATCCAATTTTAAATTGACCATTTCAAAATCTTCTTTTTCAATGAGTAAAATTAATTCTAAAATTCTAATAAAACCATGAAAACCGCCCTTATCTTCTAAAAGAAAATCTAATTCAGGTAAAATAAACCAAGCTTTTTTGTAATCTTTTTCCATGAAATAAGCTACTGCCAAGTAAATTTTACAAAGGTTGGTATGATAAGGCATCATTTTTTCGGATTCAGGGTTTATGAGTTCTTGTAAAATTTGTTTTGCAATTTGGAGATTTCCTTGTAAAAGTTCTATGATGGCCAAATATTTTTTGACGATGTAGGAATTCATTCTTTTGGCAGGATATAAATTAAATGCTTTTTGGAAATCTATTTTCGCTTCTTCTAATTGTAAATTTTGATATAGAATTACGGCTTTACGGTAATAAAAATTCCCAAACTGTAGATGAGAAACCACTTTGGGGTGTTGTTCTGCAATTTGAATACATTTCATTATGCTTTCATAAGCATTTTTAAATTGGTGGCTTACTCTTTGTTCCTCTGAAACGGTATAGAAATAAATCCATTCAGCTCTTGGGCTATTGACACCTTGAATAGCTTGATGGAGTTCGGGCATAAGCCTATCAAAATGATTTTTAATTTCTTGAACTGATGATAATTTTTCTGCATTTTGAGCATAAAAAGAAAAAACTTCACCCGCTAAAATTTCTGCATTATAAGCTTTACGTAATTCATTGATAATATCGTTAATATTTTTTCCTTTGCTTTGATAATTAAAATTGATTCTTCTAAGATATAAAGCAGCTTCTAAAGCAATATCATGAGCATAAATATCTAAAGTTTGTTCTAAAATTTCTAATAAAATTTCTTCAAGAATATCACTTCTAATGCCCCTTTCCCATAAAATTTGAGCTTTTATAAATTTTTTACGTAAAATAATGGATTGATAACTTACCGTGAGGCGTTCATCGTCAATTTCAAGATTGTTATCTAGGGTTAGAAAATCTAATATTTTATCTACTAATCGGCTTTTTAGCATAAAATAGGATTTTGTGCTTTTGCCGTATAATTTTTTCATGGCTTCTTCATTGGTAATTTCTGGTTTTTTTTCAACTAATTCAAAGAGTTGAAGATATTTACTGTCTTTTTCTGAGTGTAGAGATAGATATTTTTTAAATTGAGTTTTTTCGTTTTTTTCTAAATTTTCTACTAAATCCGGCAAGTTTTCCATGAATATTTTGATTTTTTGCAAAAATATAATTTTTTTATATTTTCATAATTGTTATGAATTGAACGAAGGAGACCCTTTTGAAACTTTTGAAAAATGTGTCAAAAGAATAGCAAGAGACACGCCCAAATAATAGAGTTTATGAACAATTCATTAAAAATGGTTTACCAGTTAATTGTTAGCGATTAATAAGTTAATTTAAAACATTAGGTATATATTCGGTTGTTAAGTAGTGAGTGAAGCGAACATACCGAAACAACCGATTTTCCACGAAAAATGGTCATTTCGGTATGGCTACGCCTACTCAATTACTACAGGTACGGCTACGCCTACTCAATGACCAATCCTTAAAATAATCCTGACTAAACATCAGAAAATAAATTTTTAACATTTAGATAAATGAAACTACAAACCTTTGTAAATAGGTTTCAAAATGTCAATATCTCTTACATAATTAATTTAAAAACAATTAGTTATATCCTAAACGAAAATTCTGTTCAAAATCTCTAATAAATTTAGGAATGGATTTTTGTGTTTATACTTAAATAATTGATTTAAGATAAATTTTACGAAACATTTTCATCTAAATGATTCAAATCATAAAATTTTCCATCAAAAGCCAAAAAAGAATTAGGGAAAATTTGTTTGGCTTCTAATAGTAAATCTTTCAAATCAAAATATCTAGCGGAGAAATGTCCAAGCATTAAATATTTAGCATGAGAATTAAGAGCTTGTAAAGCCGCTTGTTTAGCAGTACTGTGATAAGTAATTTGAGCTTTTTCAGCTTCATTCACTAAAAATGTTGCTTCATGATAAAGGAAATGCGTATTTTCAAAATTTTTACTAATACTTTCTTGATATAAAGTGTCAGAAGCATAAGCATAACTCAAAGGTGGGTTTGGTGGAAGAGTATAATCTTTGTAAAAATACCATTCATTTTCAAATTCAACGTCTTGAGCAGATTTCAAAATGGGATAATATTCTTTGGGTAGTTTTTTTTCTTTAAGTTTTTGGATGTCTAATCTTAAAGATTTGTTTTTTTCTAAAAAATAAAAACCATTACAAGCAACTCTATGAACTAATGGGAAAGCATAAATGGATAATTTATCCACTTCATAGATTAATTTTTTTTCTTGTAATTGAGGAAGTTCTGTCCAAATTACTTCATATTTTAAAACAGATTGAGATAAATTTAGAAACTGTAAAACCCAGTCTTTTAAACCTTCAGGACCAAAAATATACAGAGGTTCGGTTCTTTCTAACATACTCAAAGTTGATAATAGACCAGGTAAACCTAGAATATGGTCGCCGTGGTTATGAGAAATAAAAATAGCTTTTAAATTTTTTAGTTTAATTTTAAACTTTTGAATTTGAAATTGAGTACCTTCGCCACAATCAATTAAATAAGTTCCTGAATCATGAATAATAATTTGCCCTGATAGACCTCTATTAAACATAGGAATAGCAGCACTGCTACCCAAAACACAAACTTTAAACATGTTTAAGAACTTTATAAATTCATTTGGTAATTAATAATCATAATCATTACGAAATTCTTCTTCAATTAGTAACTCTTCAAATTCCTCTATAAAAATCATCAAGATTATCCTCTTCAAAATCTATATCAAAATTATCGTCAATCTCAACGGTTTCAAAATCATCATCATCAAAATCATCATCATCAAAATCATTAATATTGAAATTTTCATCAAAATTTTCAATTTCAGCCAAATGAATAGCTTCTATTGCATCATCAACAGTATCAGCAATATTGAGCTTATCAATCAATTGAGAGATTTCTAACATTTTGCTTACATTCGGATTTAAACCTGTTAAAACCAAATAACCATTAGAGTTATTGCATAATCTGTTAGCAACCAAAATAGAACTTAATCCAGAGGAGTCAATATAATCAGTTGAGGATAAATCCAATATAATGTTATTAATACCTTCTGTATTCATTAAAACAAAAAGTTGTTTTAGTTCGGGAGAGATTCTAGTATCCACTTTTTTTTCTTCTAATTTTACCAATGCATAGCTTGGTAATTTATCTATCGTGTATTTCATGCCTTTGTTATAAACCGTAAAATTAAGATTAACTTATGAAATTACCATCAAAAAAATAAAATCTTTATTTAAAAAATTGATTTATAGATTTTTATTATCAAATGATTTTCATTTTTGTTAAATACAATAAATTGAAATAATTTTGCAAGATGGATTTTTTAAATTCGTTAAATGATGAGCAAAAAAATGCAGTCATGCACACCGAGGGCCCAGTTATGATAATAGCAGGAGCTGGTTCAGGCAAAACAACCGTTCTAACTAAACGCATATCTTATATTTTATCTCAAAATTTAGCGAAACCCTATGAAATCTTAGCATTAACATTTACTAATAAAGCCGCTAAAGAAATGAAGCTTAGAATTGAAAAATTGGTAGGTTCACAAGCTCATTCTTTATGGATGGGTACTTTTCACTCTATTTTTTCTAAAATTCTACGATTCGAAAGCCATTTATTAGGTTTTTCTCATTCTTTTACTATTTATGACACTGATGACGCCCAATCCCTAATCAAAACCATAATGAAAGAACTCAATATGGACACTACTAAAATAAAACCTGCTGCTGTATATAAAACTATCTCTTCTTCTAAAAATAAACTTATTGATGCATCTAAATTTGAAGAAATTTATGCAAATAATAATGTTTTTACTGAACAAGTTAGCATAATTTTTAAAGTTTATGAAAAGCGTTGCAAAGATGCAAATGCTATGGATTTTGATGACTTGCTAGTTTATACTTGTATATTATTCCAAAATTTTCCTGAAGTTTTAGCAAAATATCAACAAAAATTTAAATATATTTTAATTGATGAGTATCAAGATACCAACCATGTTCAATATTTAATTTCTAGAATGTTAGCAGAAGGACATCAAAATATTTGTGTTGTAGGTGATGATGCTCAAAGCATTTATGGTTTTAGAGGTGCTGATATTCAAAACATTCTAAACTTTCAAAAAGATTATCCTCAATCTAAAACTTTTAAACTAGAATTAAATTATCGTTCTACATCAACCATAGTTAACGCAGCAAATAATATTATAGCCAACAACGAATATCAATTAGAAAAAAATTGTTTTACTATCAATGAAGAAGGTGAAAAAATTAAAATTATTGAAAATTTTAATGATGTAGAGGAAAGTCAAAAAATTGCTAACTATATAAGAGAACAAAAAGTTCGTTATGGTTATTTGAATGAAGATTTTGCTATTTTATATAGAACCAACGCTCAATCACGTTTATTAGAAGATGCTTTAAGAAAAGTTGGAATACCTTACAGAATTTATGGCGGTTTATCTTTTTATAGAAGAAAAGAAGTAAAAGATGCTTTAGCTTATTTAAAATTAGCCGTCAATCCTTATGATGAAGAAGCTATCAAAAGGGTCATTAATTATCCTGCTAGAGGGATTGGTGATACCACTCTTGAAAAATTATTACAATTTGCTTCAGAAAATAACATTAGACTTTGGGACGTGATATATAACATACGTCAATTTGGTCTAAATCGTTTTACAGTAGCCGTTGAAAATTTTGCAAAATTAATTGCTTATAATTATCAAAATGTTCAGACAATGAATGCTTATGAAGCGGCTCAAATGGTAATAAAAAATTCAGGAATTTTAAATGAATTAAAAAATAGTGATGACCCTCAAGACCATGCACGTTGGGAAAACGTTATTGAGTTAATGAATGCCGCTCAAGAATTTATGAATAGAGTTAATGAAAATGAAAATTCTTTGTCTTACTTTTTGCAAGAAGCATCTTTATTTACGGACCAAGACGAACAAGATGATGGCAATACCGATAAAGTTACCTTAATGACCATTCATGCTGCGAAAGGGCTTGAATTTACTTCTGTCGTAATTGCAGGTTTAGAGGAAGGTTTATTTCCTAACGTAATGTATAAGCTTGACCAAAAAAATTTAGAAGAAGAAAGAAGACTTTTTTATGTGGCTGTTACAAGAGCAAAAAAACATTTAGCATTAACTTACGCCAAAAATCGTTTACGCTACGGAAATTTAGATAGAACAGATACTTCCCGTTTTATTTATGAAATTGACAGTCAATTTATTGAAATGCCATCTCAAAGAATGACGCCCATAAATTCTCAAAATATTAACGAAAATAATAAGTTTACTGGTATTAATTTGGTTAAACTAAAACAACTTCAACCTAATACAGCAAATATCGCCAATAAAAATGATTTTCAAGCTGACCCTATTGATGCCATTCAGATAGGTTGTAGAGTAGAACATTTCAAATTTGGAAAAGGAATAGTAATCAATCTAGAAGGAAAAAATGAAGAAAAGAAAGCAATTGTTAATTTTGATAGTGCGGGTCAAAAAACTTTAATGTTAAAATTTGCTAAATTAAAAGTGATTAATTAAATTTATAGAGAATTTATGATTTACATAGCCAATCCACTTTATGATGTAGTTTTTAAAGGATTGATGCAAGATTTAGAATCTGCTAAACTTCTAATTTCAGCCATTTTAGAAATGGAGGTTTTAGAATTAGAGTTTAAGCCTCATGAATATCTTAGTGAAGTAGATTTATTTTCTATTTATCGTGTAGATTTCAAAGCAAAAATTAAAATTGAAGAGAATTCACATTTAATTGTATTAATAGAATTACAGAAAATTAAGTTTTATAATCAAAATTTTCGCTTTAGAAGGTATATAGGCAATCAATATGCTAATAAAGATAACATGAATGGAAATGTTCCTATTCCCATAATTACGATTTATTTATTGGGTCATCATTTGCAGGTACATGAAAATATACCTATTATACGAGTAAAAAGGCAATATTTGGTTCATGGAACTCAAGAAATATTAAAAGACAAAGAACCATTTATTGAAGGAATTACTCATGATGCTATTGTTATTCAAATACCTGCTATTAAAAAGAAAAAAGGTAAAAAAACCGATTTAGAAAAAATATTAAGCATTTTTGATGTAGCAATGATGCGTTTTATTGAATTTGATGAAAAAGACTTTCCTGTTAGCCATTATAGTTTGTTAAAACGTTTGCTAAAAATATCCCAAGATACAGAAACCAGAAAATTAATGGATATTGAGGATGATTTTTTAGATGAATTAAGAATAAGAGAAGAATCTTATGAAGAATTACAAATAAGACTGATTGAAGAAAAAAAACGAACCGATGAAGAAAAAAAACGAGCCGATGAAGAAAAAAAACGAGCCGATGAAGAAAAAAAACGAGCCGATGAGAAAAATATTATGCTTATGAATGAAAAACAACGTATTAGAAATATGATTGAAACTTTAAGAAATAAAGAATTTTCGGATAAAGATATTGAAGAAATGCTAAACATAAATATCAACAATTATTTTTAATTTGTAAAAAATACATCAAATCCAATGAAACAATTTTTCAAGTTATTATTTATCAGTTACTTATTTTTGGAAAATTTCAGTCTTCAATCTACCCCTAAAATTTTATCTTTTTATATTTCTTATGAATTAGAAAATACGATTTTTGAAGTTAAAAATTTGACAATAGAAAATCCTCATAATGAACATTTGAAATTAAAAATTATACAGACGGATAGTACACTTTCCATAAAACTTCAACCACACGTTCCATTAACTCTTTTAAAATTTTCTATTCAAATTCAAACTGGTGAATATCATAAATTTTTTTCTAATGGCTTTCAATCTTGGACATTAACCAAGTGGTATAAACAAAATGAAAAAGTAAAAAAAATAGGTTTCCCTTTTGGTAAATTAGTAAAACCTTATGGAGACTATAGTTTTTGGTATTCAATTGCTCAAAATAAAAAAAATCCTAGAAGCTATTTCTTTACTATTTTAGAAAAATCTAATGGAAAAAGAGATTTTTATTCCTCTTTAAACGATGATTTTGCTTACACAATTTTTGAAAATACTCATCTTGAACAATTAATAATCCATAAAGATGTAGAGGGAATGGAGGTCAATAAACCTTTTGAAATTTGTCAAATTTTATACAAAAAAAATGTTCAATTAGAAGATATTCAAAACTATTTTGAAAATTTATTTAATAGAAATCCTGAACCACCTGTAACAGGTTGGACATCTTGGTACAATCATTATACCAAAATTAATGAAAATATCATTTTAGAAAATTTAGATGGATTTTATTATAATCGGTTACCAATAGATTATATTCAAATTGATGATGGTTGGCAACAAAAAGTTGGGGACTGGATACCTAATGGTAAATTTTCTCAAAATTTAAAAGATTTAACAGATGACATTCATAAACGTAAATTTCAAGCTGGTCTTTGGATTGCACCTTTTATTGTCGAAAAAAAATCTTCTATTTTTAAAGAAAGAAAAGACTGGTTAGTGTTAAAACCTAATTCAGAAAAATTACTTAAAGTGGGATTTAATCCCTTATGGTCTGGTTTTTTTTCTCCTGCATTTTATACTTTAGACATTTATCACCCAGAAGTTCAAATTTATTTAAGAAATCTATTTAAAAAAGCTATATATAAATGGCAATTTGATTTGCTGAAACTTGATTTTTTATATGCCGTAGCATTAATACCTAGGAACGGAAAAACACGTGCAATGATTATGAATGAAGCTCTTAAATTACTCAATACTTGGAAAGGAAATGCAAAATTACTGGGCTGCGGTGTGCCTCTTTCCCCCGCTTTTAATAAATTTGATTACTGTAGAATTGGTCCTGATATGGGTTTAAATTGGGATACTAAATGGATGAAAAAACTCAAAAATTTAGAGCGTATTTCTACTATGAATGCTATTCATAACACCATTAATAGAGCATTTTTTAATGGTATTGCTTTTGGAAATGACCCCGACGTTTCTATTTTAAGAACTTCAAATAACCGATTAAAACCCCATCAAAAAAAAACTTTGTTCTATGTAAACCATCTTTTAGGAAATCTTAATTTTATTTCTGATAACCCCTCAGAATGGACTGACTCTATCTTAAAAATCTATCAAACAATTTTTCCCCATCAACCTTTAAAAGTTACAGATTGGAAAGAAAATGAAGGTTTATACTTTATTCGTTTAAACAATGAATATTTGTTTGTGGTTAATACGAACAAAAAAAAGTTTTATTTAGAAATAAAAGATAGCTTAGTTTTTGAGGGTGTAAATCATAGAATATTGAAAAAAGGCGACGAAATAGAATTAAAACATGCAGATTGTGTTTTATTACAAATAATTGATGCAGAACAAGATATAAGTTTTGTCGGTTCAATAGGATATATACTACCAGGGAAAGAAATTGAAGCCATTGCCACTGATTTTGATTATCAGTCTATTACGATTTCTATTAATCCCAAAATGAAAATACAAAAAATATGGATAAAAATTCCTCAAGACTGGAATGAATGTATGATTAATGGAAAAATTGCTAATATTATGGTAGTTAATGGTATTAAAATAGCTACCTGTGAATTATAGTATTTATCAAATTTCTTTCAAGAATTTTGATAGGGTATTTTGTAAATTCTTTGCTTCAAAATCTGAATTTTATCAAGGAATATAAAAACAATCTATTGGATTTAATCTAAAATATTTGAGTAAATTTGCGTTTTATGGATATAAACTTATTAATTGAAAACCTGACAAATCCAGCTTTACTCTTTTTTGTACTGGGATTGATGTCGGTTTATTTAGGTAGTGATTTAGAAATTCCTGCTAATTCATCAAAATTTATTTCTTTATATTTACTGTTTGCTATAGGATTTAAAGGGGGACAAGAATTGGCTCACGAACCTTTTAGAATGGAAATTGTTTGGTCTATTTTTTTAGGAGTTTTTAGTTCTATTTTAATTCCATTTTATACTTTTCATATATTGAAGAAAAAACTTAATATATTTGATTCAGGAACCATAGCAGCCGCTTATGGCTCTGTAAGTGCAGTAACATTTGTAACAGCAGTTTCATTTTTAGAAGCTAAAAGTTTGCATTTTAATGGTTTTATGGTAGCAATTTTGGCTATGATGGAATCACCAGCTATAATTATGGGGTTATTATTAATCAATTATTATTCTCAAGAAAATCAAGAAAATAAAATCAAAAAAAGAACGGTAATTAAACATTCTTTTACTAATGGAAGTGTAATTTTAATTATTGGTAGTTTAATGATTGGTTATTTAGCTAGTGATAAACATGCTGAAGGTATAAAACCTTTTACTACCGATTTATTTAAAGGTTTTCTTGCAATATTTTTATTAGATATGGGAATAACAAGCGGAAAAAATCTTAAAAGTTTTTTTGAATTGGGTTGGTTTCCATTTTTATTTGCAGCATTAATACCTATTCTTAATGGATGCCTTTTTGGGCTTTTAAGCAAATTAGTAACAGACCAAGTAAGTAATCGTTTTTTATTTGCAATTTTAGCAGCCAGTGCTTCTTATATTGCAGTTCCTGCTGCCATGAAAATATCTGTTCCTAAAGCAAATCCAGGTTTATTTTTACCAATGGCTTTGGCAGTAACTTTTCCCGTTAATATTACAATTGGAATGCCTATTTATTATTGGTTTGTTCAGTGATTTTGAATTTCTAAACACCAATTTTCAAAGAATTATTATATAGAATAAACTACGTCATTAAACATAGCCTCATTACATATGAAACGATTAAAATTGTTTTGTTAATTGGGTTATATTTCAAAAATCCAATCCAATCATTAAAAAATCATCGGTTTGTTCTTGACCATTGAACCAAGTATTCAAAGAAAATTTTATTTCTTTAAAACTTTGAGATAAACTCTCTTCAACATTAGCAGTAATTATAGATTTTAAACGTGGTAATCCAAACTTTTTATTATCTGGTCCACCGAATTGGTCTATAATTCCATCAGACATAAGAAATAATCTTTGAATTTCTTTTTTATCAAATTCGTAAAATTCAAAAGGTTTATTTTCTTTTCTTAAAGGATGTTTTCCTAGATAGTTATCAGATTTTAAGATTTCAATTTGATGGTTAGTTTTTTGAATAATAATGGGCTGAGCGGTGGTAGTAAATAAATGAATTCTGTCAGTTTCTATCATTGCCATACTCAATTCAAAAGCATCTTGAATACTTTGTTCATTTTGAAGTTTTAAAATCCCTTCTTGAAGTGAATTCAATTTTTCATGGAATGTTGCATTAGCATATTGTGTGGTAATGTTATTAAAATATTGCAGGAAGTAAATAGATAGTAAAGCACCTGGGACACCATGCCCCGTACAGTCTGCCGCAACCACGTATAAAACCTCTCCATTCTTCTTGAACCAATAAAAATCTCCTCCAATTTCTTCTTTAGGTTGGAAATAAATGAATGAATCTTTACAGCCAGTTTTTAATATACCCATATCAGGAAGCAAAGCTTTTTGTATAGTTTTGGCGTATTTTAAACTATCTTCCAAATCTTTATTTCTTTCGTTGATTAGCTTTTCTTTTTCTTTTTTTTCGGTAATATCCATTTCAATAGCAATATATTTCTCTACTTCCCCTAATTCATTTAATATAGGTGTGATATTGAGATTAATCCAGTATGGTTTACCGTCTTTTCTATAATCCAAAATTTCTTCTTGGAATGATGTTTTTAATTGGAGTTGTTCACGTATTCTTTGAACCGTTTGAGGGTCAGTATCTTTACCTTGAAGAATTCTACCAGGAACTTTCCCTTTTACTTCTTCTAAAGTATAACCAGAAATTCTCGTGAAACCAGGATTTACCCACTCAATTTCTCTATTTGCATTGGTAATGATTACTGCATTGTCCGTTTTTGTAGAAACCATAGAAAGTAAACGAAGTTGTTCCTGCGCAGTGCGAATATTTTTTAAGCTTTTCTCTAAAGCTTCCGCTTTAAGTTTTAAATCTTCATTAATAACATTAAGCTCTTCTTGAGCCATTCTCAATTCTTCATCAGAAGCTAAAAGCTCTTCATTTTTTTCATAGAGTTCTTGTTCTTGCTTTTTGCGTTCTGTAATATCAATCGCTAATTTGATTACCGATTTAGGTTGGTGATTTATATCTTTCACTAACATATAAACTGCTTGTAGCCATATTATTTGCCCATTTCTATGTTTTCTTTGAAATTCACCTTCGGCTTTACCTTCCTTTATTAGCGTATTCCAGAAACCTTCATACGATTCGTCCGTCATCAAGTCCCCTACTAATTCTCTATGGTTTTTTCCAAGCAAATCTTGAGGCGTATATCCTAATAAAGTAGCTAACTTTTCATTTACTTGCAAAATATTCCTATTCAAATCAAATTCAATAAAACCCATACGCATATTGATGGCTTCATTATAGGCTTGTAATTGAGCAAGTTGGTGTTCAAATTTTTGTTGGTTGATTATCTGCTCAGTAACATCTAAACCTAAAATAACAAAATTTGAAAGTTCTCCTTTGTCATCCAGTACAGGATTTACATTGATTTGCATCCAATAAGGGATCCCTTCTTTATCATAATTCAAAACTATCTCTCTAAAGGATTCTTTTCGGGTCAGCTTTTCAAGAATACTTCCTAATGCATCAATATCTGTAGCTTGGTTTTGTAATAAATTCCAAAATTTATTGCCTTTTATTTCATCAAAACTAAAACCAGTTAAATCGGTAAAAGCCTGATTAACCGAAATTATCATTCCGTTAGCATCAGTTATAATAACCACATTGTCCGATTTTTCAATTATAATGGAAAATAATTTTTCTTCATTGACATGGATGTGGTTATTATTAGTATAAAAAAAATTTTTAAAGGCTTTTAGCATGTCATTTTATATTTTATAAATTACATGCAAATTTATTATTATGAATTCTATTTTACAAAAAAATAAAAAAAAAGATTGCGAAAAAATTCGCAACCTCATTACATATGAAACGATTAAACTTGCTTTGTTAATTGGGTTATATATGATTATAAATCCAATCCAATCATTAAAAAGTCGTCGGTTTGTTCTTGACCATTGAACCAAGTATTTAAAGAAAACTTTAATTCTTTGATGGTTTGAGAGAGGTTATTTTCAATGTTTGTAGCTAATAAGGATTTTAATCTTGTGAGCCCAAACTTTTTATTATCGGGTCCACCGAATTGGTCAATCATACCATCAGACATTAAGAACAATCTTTTAACTTGAACTTTATAAATAACAAAAAAATCCAATGAATAGTTTCCATTCTTTAAGGGATGTTTACCAAGATAATTATCAGATTTTAAAATTTCTATTTGATTATCAGATTTTTGAATGATGATAGGTTGAGCGGAAGTTGTAAATAAATGTATTTTTTCTTTATCGATCATTGCCATGCTCATTTCAAAAGCATCTTGAATACCTTGATCATTTTGAAGTTTAAGAATACCTTCTTGCAGAGCCTTTAATTTTTCGTCTAATGTAGCATGAGCATATTGAATTGCAAGCGTATTCAAATATTGTTGGAAGTACATAGATAACAATGCACCAGGTACTCCATGCCCTGTACAATCAGCAGTAACTACATATAAAACCTCTTGATATTTTTGGAACCAATAAAAATCCCCTCCAATTTCATCTTTGGGTTGGAAATAAATGAAATAATCATTACAATAAGTTTTTAATACATCAGAATCAGGAAGCAAAGCTTTTTGAATAGTTTTTGCATATTTCAAACTATTCTCAAAATCTTTATTTCTTTCATTGATTAGCTTTTCTTTTTCTTTTTTTTCGGTGACGTCCATTTCAATAGCTATAAATTTACTTACATCTCCCACTTCATTTAAAATAGGTGTGATGCTTAAACTTAACCAGTAAGGACGACCATCTTTTGAATAGTTAAGAATTTCTTCTTGAAAAGACGTTTTCAATAAAAGTTTTTCACGTATCCTTTGAACCGTTTGAGGGTCTGTATCTTTACCTTGAAGAATCCTACCTGGAATTTTTCCTTTTACTTCCTCTAAAGTATAACCAGAAATTCTCGTGAAACCAGGGTTAACCCACTCAATTTCTTGGTTTGCATTGGTAATAATAACAGCATTATCTGTATTAGAAGCAACTAAAGAAAGAGAACGAAGTTGCTCTTGAGCATTTTGTAAAGCTTTTAAGTTAGATTCTAATTCATCTGCTTTGGATTTTAAATCTTCATTAATGGCATTTAATTCTTCTTGTGCCATTCTTAATTCTTCTTTGGAAGCTAAAAGTTCTTGATTTTTTTCATATAAATCCTTTTCCTGAAGTTTTTTTTCCGTTATATCAATCGCTAATTTTATTATAGATTTGGGTTGTTGTGTTTTAGTATCTTTTACAACCATGTATATAGCTTGTAACCAAACTACTTCACCATTCTTCTTATATCGTTGAATTTCACCTTCAAATTTACCTTCTCTGAGTAATTCTTCCCAATCCCTTTTATATTGCTCATCAGTTTTCAAGTTTCCTACTAAATCTCTGTGTTTTTTACCAATTAGTTCTTGATTTGAATAACCTAAAAGATTGGCTAATTTATCATTGATTTGAATTATTTTATTATCCAAACCAATTTCCATAAAACCCAAACGAATATTGATAGCTTGATTATAAGCTTGAATTTGAGAAAGTTGCTGTTCAATTTGTATTTTAGCTTGCTCTAATTCTTTCTGTCTATTAACTTCATCGGTAACATCTAATTCAAAGGCAATAAAATTTGTAAGGATACCCAAATCGTTGAAAACAGGAGTTACGTTAAGTTGAATCCAGTAAGGAGTACCCTCTTTGTCATAGTTCAATATATTTTCTCTGAACGATTGTTTTCTTGCTATATATTCTCGAATACGTTGAACCGTTGCAGGGTCTGTATCTTTACCTTGAAGCACGTGACCAGGTTTTTTCCTTTTTACTTCTTCTAATGTATATCCTGTTAAATCCGTAAAAGCTTGGTTTGCCCAAATTATTAAACCGTTTTCATCAGTAATAATTACTGCATTATCTGTTTTTTCAGCGATAATGGAAAGTAATCTCATTTCATCTACATCTACACCAGCGATAAGATTTTTTAAAGCTCTCAACATATGTTTTTTTATTCAAAATCAATTTAATAACTTGTAAATAGTTTATTAAGTTCAATTGCAATTGTTAAAAAACTAATATTTTTAAATGAATTTCCAATACAAACATTTTTTCTAATTTTACTAACGAAATATAAGTTTCTAACTGTATTAAAATACAATGAGCATCTTATGAATATTCCTAATGAAATCATAAAAGAATGTATTGCTGGCAATCAACAAAAGATTAATCAGTTATACAAACTTTTATTTTCTCCTTTAATGAAAATATGCTATCGTTATGCTACTTGCAAAGATGATGCTGTTATTTATTTGAATAATGCTTTTCTTAGGATTATAGAAAAACTACCACTGTATAATTCAGAATTTTCTTTTGATGCTTGGGCTAAAAAAATTACTGTAAACAGTGTGCTAAATGACTTAAACAATGATAAATCATGGAGAAAAAGAATGGAATGTTTAGATAATTACGAAAATATTTTAAAAGATCAGCATTTAGATGCTTTTACCAATCAAGAATTAACCAGCCAAGAAATTATGGATTTATTGCAAAATTTGCCTGAACCGGGTAAAACCATTCTTAACTTACATGTTTTTGAAGGGTTTACACATAAAGAAATCGCCGAAACATTAGGCATCTCAGAAGAAAATTCTAGGTGGCACTTACATAAAGTAAAAAATATGCTCAAAATACAATTAAAAACCTTTTTTTTTAACTTAGAAGCCATATGAGTTACATGAATGATAATGAATGGGTAAAATTTCTAAAATCAAAAGTGGAGGAATTTGAGTTCCCTTATGATGATAAATACTGGGAACAACTCCAAAAACAACTTCCACAAAAACACAAAAAAAACAATTCCTTTTGGTTTTGGGGTATGGGAATCTTGGCTTTAATTCTCTTATTTATAACTCTTGGATATCATTTTTATAAACCTGAACATAAAATTAATATTGTTCAAAAGGCCGGTAGTTTAAAAACTTTTGAAAATATTACTTATGAAAATCCATTTGAGGATAATAAAACTGCTCATAAAAAGCAACAAATTACTAATCAAAAAATTAAAAATCAAAAGGTTGAAAATTATTATTACACAATTAAAAATAAATTTAGCAACAATACTCAGAAAAATCATATTCAATTTAATAGTGAACCTAATAAACGTAAACGTTCTGCCCAGTTGCAAATATTAAGTGAAAAAGTATCAGCAATTAGCCGTACTATTTTGATATACAAAGCTTTAAAAAAAGAAGCTCAAAATTATATACCCATTAAAAATGCTGATGAGTTAAATAAAAAATTAGAATGGATTAATACTAAAAATTTAATTGCCTTAGAAAGCAAACAGGAATTAATTTTCATAAATAAAGAACTTCAAAAAAATCAGAAAAAAAATTATTTTGAAAAGAATTGGAGTTTCGGTTTAGGTGGTGGAGTTTTTGGAAGTAAATATACACAAAAAGAAGATTTATATTTCAGACAGTGGATTTCCAGTTTTATGCAATATCCATTTGGTCCATTGCTTTTTGCACAAACTTTACCACAAATAAGTTATGGAAGTCATTTGAGTTTGAATAATAAAAAATCACAACCATTGGCATTTCATTTCCCGTTAGAAACTGGATTACAATGGAATAGACAGTCTTTTGCTGCAGGCTTCGTTTATGAATATTTTTTCTTAAATGAAGAACAAAAACAAGAACTTAAAACCACAAGATCGCAATTAAGTATTTCATTTCAATCACATTATCAACAATTTATGCTTAGAATGAATGCTCAATATGCTTTAAATAATATTTCAAAATTAGAAGCCAAACACCAAGAATTTAGATTTTCTGTAGGTCTATATTACATTTTCCTCAGTAAATAAATACCATTCATTGATAGAAATTTTTAATTTTGTACCAATATTTTAGGTTTAAAATACGTTATAAAAATCATGTTTAGACTTTTGCAATTTTTTGCTATTATAAATTTTACCTTATTTCTTGCTAAAGCTCAACAGTCCAATCAATTAGGAAGATGGACTTCTTATTTAAGTATTAAAACAGGTGTTGATGGATTGGTGAGAAGAAATGATGTATTTATGGTAACAACTTCGGGGTTAGTGCAATTTGATATGAATGAATGGTCTATAAAAGAATACACGAAAACCAAGGGTCTTTCAGACATTCAACCCAGTTGCATAGCTCATGACCCTGAAACGGATTATGTTTTTATAGGTTACAAAAGTGGAATCATTGATTTTTTCCAAAATCCTGAAAAAAAAATATGGTCTATTCGTGATATATTTCTTAACCGTAATTATTTAAGTAAAACCATTTACCAAATGAAATTTAAAAATGGAAGAATGTACATTTGTACAGATTTTGGAATTGTGGTTTATGATTTAAAAAAGCTAGAAACACGTTTTACTTACACCAAAATTGCTCAAAATAATTCTAATTTGCCCGTTTTTAGTATAGATTTTTATAATGGAAAAATTTTTGTAGGCATGGCGAACGGTCTTTACTTTGCTGATGAAAATCACCCTAATTTGGCTGACCCTTCTGCATGGCAATTAGTAAATCAAATTCCGAGTTCAAAAATAAATGGTATAGAAATCACAAAAAGTGAAAATGGAAACCAGAGGCTCTACATATCCCTGAGTAATGTAATTTTTTATGAGGAGAATGGTCAATATTTCAAATTAGACAGCGCAAAATTTGCTATAAAAAAAATTACTAGAATAAAGGGAGATAGAAATAAACTACATGTTTCCACTCAATCTACTATTTCAGGGGAAACTTCTGGTAACGCATATATATATGTTAATGATACATTACATGGAGAAAGATATGGGGACGCCGTCGTAGCAACCCATTCCACTGAAGATTTATATTTTGTGGTTCAAGTAGATGCTAATCAAGGTTTATTGTTATTAAATGAATGGAATGTTTTTTTTATTACCCCAGAATCTCCACCGAATAATTACTGTAATCAAATAGTGGCTGGTCCTAACGAGCTTTACGTTGCTCCAGTGGGTTATGGAGATGCCAAAATCCCTAAATATTCAAATGATGGTGTTTATTACATGGATTTAACGGAAAGGAAATGGAAAATCTTAAATCGTTTTAATGGGGGTTTAGATACTCTCAGAGGGAACAGAGATATTTGTGTAGCTTTTTATGACCCATCTGATAGAACAGCTTATATGGGTTCTTGGGGGCAAGGTTATTCCACTTTAAAAAATGGCAAATTAACGGGTGCCTTTTATAACGATAATACAGGTTTGGTGGGCACAACCTTAACCAATGATGGTTATACTGATATACGTGTATCTGGTATTGCGAAAGATAAAAATGGAAATACTTGGTTTACTACTTATTTGGCTTCTAGACCCTTAGCAGTTCTGACCACTGACAACCGTTGGTTTACTTTCCCTCAATCTCTCTTTGGAAATCAAACCAAAATTTCTGAATTGATTATTGATGATTTTAATCAAAAATGGATTTTAGTAGACGGACATGGCATTTATGTTTTTAATGACAAAAACACCCCCGATAACCCCAATGATGATAGAGTTCGCTTTATAGGCACTGGTTTTGGTAGAGGAAATATTTCTAGTGATTATGTATTTTCTATGGCAAAAGATTTGACGGGTAATATTTGGGTTGGAACCAATAAAGGTATTAATGTTTTTTATAATCCCGGCAATATTTTTGATAATACCAATTTATCAGATGCCGTCTGTCCTATTATTGAAGGGTTTTGTTTATTGAGAGATGAAACCGTTAAAGCTATTGCCATTGATGGAGCCAATAGAAAATGGATTGGTACTAACAACGGTGTCTTTTTAGTCAATAAAGATGGTACAGAACTTTTACTTCACTTTAATGAATCGAATAGTCCCTTAATTTCTAATGTTATCAATGATATAACCATAGAACCTAACACGGGAGAAGTATTTTTTGCTACTAGCCAAGGAATAGTGAGTTATATGGGTGATGCTACTGTTAGTAAAGATAATGCTGATGAAGCGATTGTTTTTCCTAATCCGGTCAAAAGGGAATTTGATGGTGAAGTTACTATTAGAAATGTAGTGAACAACTCCGTAATTAAAATTACTACAATAGATGGTAGATTAGTGAAAGAATTACGTTCGCTAGGAGGTCAAGCCATTTGGGATAGAAGAGATATTCTCGGAAAAAAAGTAGAACCCGGCATTTATTTAATCCTCATTTCAGATGAACAAGGGAAAAATACTAATATTCAAAAAATTGCAATTCTCTAAAAAAAATCTAAATCTCAAAATTGTTTTTTATTCAAAATGAATTCTTAAATTTGTAAATTTATTTCTCATGCCTATAAGAATAGTTAATGACAATGAAGAGTTTGAAAACCCAGACTCTAATCACGAAAAACACCAAACAGTTGTTTCCTTTTTAAAAATTGGTGAAAATGAATATAATATCTCAGATGCTTACATAATTGGAATATTTGTTGAAAATGAATATGAACAAATAGCATGGACTGTAGAAGCACAAGTAGAATCCGATGACGAAATTTTTGAGGCTTTTAATGATATTATTATTCCTGAGGGTTATAATATTGAAGAAATAAGTAATACCATCTTAGAAGAGGAAGAAGATGAACTACTAGATTTGGTTAATTATGAAGGAGATTTAGCAGAACAGGTTTCTGATATAATTTCTATTTCATTTGAAGAGTATGAAATTGAAACCAACCAAATTCCTTGTACAATACAAGCTCAACTAAATAATGGTTCTGAATATTTTTTACAAGCAGAATTAGAATTTAGAGGTTATTATTATTTCACTCAAAATAAACAATCTGTGGAAGATTTTGTAAAAGATTTTTTAGGTTATGAGTTAGAAGAGGTGGAAATTGAGTATGAAAAACAAGATGATGGTTCTTGGCTATGTATTATTTTTTAGTTTTTTTATAAATTTTAAAATTTTTTCCATAATTTTGTCATTATAATTCAGTTATGAAACTTTCAGTGTATAATAAAATTGTATTTATTTCTTTGCTTTTTGTTTTTTTAATGGGTTTTTCTGTATTAAATTCAGGAGGAAAAGCAGGTTATACAGGTTCACCCGGCTCATTAGGCACTTGTGCAAATTGTCATTCAGGTGGTTCTGGTTCAACAAATGTAGTTATACAATCAATTCCACCCATGAATAATACTGAATATCAACCCAATACTTTATATAGAATGCAAATAGTGGTTTCTAACCCTAATTTGAATGGCTATGGTTTTGCATGTGAAATCTTAAATTCATCTAATACCAATGCAGGAACTATTTCTAATCCAGGTTCAGGAGTTCAATTAGTAAATTTAGGACAGAGAAAAAATGCCACTCACAATTCTATTAAAACAGGTTCAGGTTCAGCAACTTTTGAATTTGACTGGACATCTCCTGATTCAGGTGCTGCAACTATTTATGTGGGTGCAAATGCAGTCAATAATAATGGAAGCACATCAGGGGATAGCCCTACTAACACTTCATTGACCTTAACTTCATCAACAACTAGCTCAAATTCAAAATTCATTGATAAACAAAATTTTATTATTTATCCTAATCCTGTAAAAAATGAGTTTTTCATTCAAACCCATGAACAAATTCAAAATTTATTAATTTTTGATATTACTGGAAAATCCTATTCCAATACATTTCAAAATCTAAATGGCAAATATAAAGTAACGATTAATGAATTATTAACTACTGGATTTTATTTAGTTCAAATAAAAACAAAAAATCAAAACATTCATTATCAAAAAATTTATGTAAATCCATGAGATTTTTAGTGCCGATATTTCTTACTTTTCTTTTTTTGATAGGCTGTAGAAACGACCAGTATCTTCCTGATAATTGTTTTGAACAAAAAGTTTTACCGATTTTAGTGAATAAATGTGGCAATTCAGGTTGCCATAATCCTACTGATAAAAAAGAAGGTTATGATTTTACTAATTACGAAGGAGTAATGCAAGCAATTAAACCTAATCAAATTAATTCCTCTGAATTATGGCTTCAAATCAAATTTGGTAAGATGCCTCCTAAAAATTCTCTTGCTCTCACCGACAAAGAAAAATTAACCATAAAAAGTTGGATTCAATTTGGTGCTAAAAATACCAGCTGTTCGAATATCAATTTATGTGATACCAATAAAACTTTTTTTTATAGTGATATAAAAAATATTTTAGATTCACATTGCACTGGTTGCCACAATAGAAATAATACTTCTGGAGGTTGGAATTTAGATAATTATGATGATGTAAAAGCATCGGTAAATTCTGGGCATCTAATAGGAGCAATTGATTGGCTACCTGGATACTCAAAAATGCCTCTTTTTGCACCTAAAATTCCCAATTGTGAAATTTTAACAATTAAAAAATGGATTCATGATGGAATGCCACAGTAAATTTTTGTTATTTATATTATTTTTTATATATCAGTTTGCTTTTTCACAAGAGGAACTATTGAATTTGCTTTCACTAGACTCTAATCAAACTCAATCCAAAGAATTGGTAACCGCTACTTGGAAAAGCATTAGACTGGCCAATACACAGACAACAGAAACCATCAAAAAAAATCATTTAGAATATAGGATTTTACACCGTTTTGGTAATATTACCAATTCACAAACAAGCTTTAATCAAATCGCTCATACTGCTTTTGGTTTAGATAATGCTAGTGATATAAGAATTGCATTCGATTATGGTATTTTAGATAATTTAAGCGTAGGTATTGGAAGAAGTAGAATGAAAGAAATGATAGATTTGTCTGTTAAATATGCTCTATTACGTCAAACTAAAGATTTCAAAGTGCCTATTTCTATTTCTTTATTGAGTAGTTTAGGATACTCAGCAATGAATACCAATCGTTTATATTCAGAAGTCCAAAACAAAGACTTTAAAACTCGCGAGAGCCATAGAATTAACTATTTCAACCAATTATTGATTGCTTCAAAATTTACTAATAAATTATCTTTGCAATTGATGCCTACATGGTTTCACAGAAATTTTATAGTTCAAAAACAAAATCCAAATAACCAAAAGTGGGATAGTAATAATTATTTCATTTTAGGGGGCGCATTCCGATTTAAATTTACTGACAGAATGGCAATTATTGCTGATTATTATTATAATTTTCATCCATTTTATCGTAATCATCCTGAATTAAAAAATCCTCTTGCTATTGGATATGAAGTAGAAACAGGTGGTCATATATTTACTTTATTTTTTGCTAACAATAGCGCTATTTTAGAAAATAATTTTTATACTACCACAACTGATTCATGGGCAAAAAGACAACTAAAATTTAGTTTTTGTCTTTCTAGAAACTTTAGTTTTGATAGAAAAATGAAAAAAAGTTCATAATAAATTATTTGAAATTATAATTTTATTATATTTGCATAATTGTTAGGGGCATTAGCTCAGTTGGCTAGAGCGCTTCAATGGCATTGAAGAGGTCATCGGTTCGAATCCGTTATGCTCCACTAAAAATTCTTATATCTATGACTGAGCATCAGTTTTTATCTAATTCATTCTTTGATAATTTAAATATTAACAATCCACAAAATGAATTTTCTGATGCAAAAGACTTAGTTTTGGAGGCTCATTCTGCTGATTATAATAACAAAAAATTTGTCACCAAGCAATCCAATTTTCTATTAACAATGGGAACTATCATGATGACTGTTGGAGTAATCTCCATTTTCTTTCAAGAAATTAGTTTGGTCCCATTAATTATAGGATTAGCAATATCAATTCCGCTTTTTTTACAATCTTTAAACCATCAACCAGATAAATCTATAAAAAAAAGATTACAAAAATTCCAAAAAAGTCTTTCACAAGGCTTAAGAAAACCTACAATGAAACAAGTTGCTCGATCAAAAACTGATAGAATGATATTTGGTGTTTTTGGAGGTATGGCTAAATATACAGGAATTCCAGCATGGATTTTAAGGCTTATCGCTGTTTCTTTACTTTTTGTTTCAGGTGGATTTGTTTTGATTTTCTATATAGCATTTGCTTCAGCATTGCCAGAAGAGAACTCACTTCCAGAATTTGAGGATTAATAATTTTAGTTTAGAATTTTATTCTGAACTTTGTAACATTCTTTTCACTATAAAAAAGATATATGAATGATGTGTTTTCACCTTTATGTGTCTCTTTTAAAGACGTTATAAATAAAAATTTACTTATTGAAAAGCAATAACTCTTGAAAATATTATCAATTAAAACATTCTCAAAATGAAATAATAAACTATCAAATTCAGAATGAAAATTATAGGCACACCAATGAAAAACTTTGGTTTCAGGAGTTTATGTCTAAAAATAAACATAGACAAAAGCATAAAAGGAGCGCCGCCCAAAAGTGCTATACTCAATAATTTATTTTCAGATACTCTGGATTTTGATTTTCCTAAACTTGCTAATAGTTTATCATAAAACATATAACCAAGAGCAACCACATTCACAATGATTATGTAAATCCAAGCAAAACTTCTAATAATTCCTTTAAAAATTAAAAACAGAAGTAAAAATGCAAACAAAAAAAATAAAAATTTTCTTATCATGGAGCCAACCTATTTATAATCCACTTATTTTCTACCAATTCATAAACAATTCTATCGTGCAAACGACTTTTTCTTCCTTGCCAAAATTCAAAATAATTAGGAATTAATTGATAACCACCCCAAAATTCAGGTCTTTGAAGTTCCGTTTTATTTTCCCATTCTTTTACTGCATTTTCAAGAAACTCCCTATTAGGAATTTTTTTACTTTGAGGGGAAATTATAGCACTTATTTGAGAAAGTCTTGGTCTTGAAGAGAAATATTCATCAGAAGTTTTTTTATCAATTTTTTGAATTTTACCTTCAACTCTAACTTGTCTTTCTAATTCATGCCAATAAAAAAGCATAGCTCCATAAGGATTTTCAGCAATTTCATTTCCTTTTCTACTTAAATAATTTGTATAAAAAACAAAACCATCAATCTCTGTCATTTTTCTTAACAAAAGGATACGTGCAGAGGGTTTTCCTTGTTTATTGCAGGTTGCTAAAGTAAAAGCATAGGGCTCTTCAATAGGTGAATTTTTAACTTCTTCAAACCAAAATTCAAATTGTTTAAATGGGTTAGAATCAACACTACTTTCTTGTAATTCATTTTTTTCGTAATCTTTACGAGAAGCAAATAAATATTCGTTTAGTCTATCCATTACTTAATTTTTAAAATTTGCCCAGCTTCAATTTTAGGATTATCCAAATTATTAATTTGCATTAAGTATTGTTCAGTAACGTTAAATTTTTTTGCAATTTCAGACAAAGTCTGATTAGGTCTTACAGTATAAAAAGAAGGTTTTATATTCGTTTTCACATCAGATGTTGAAGAATTTTTATTTTCATTAGGTTTAATTTCTTTTTTTTCGTTTAATTCAATATTTTGAGGTGCATTTTTAAGGTCGAATTTATCTAAATTGTTTTGGTAGTTTTCATTCTTTTTAATTTCATCTACTATTTCCTTACGAACTCTAAAATCCGAAACAAAGAAACGTTTTTTCTCTTCATCAGTTAAAGGACGATTAGCAAAATTTTCAGAGTAATCAATTAATTCTTGAAGGTTAGGAAATATTCTATAAATTTCAATAGAAAAATGAGGACCTGCCATAGCCATTCTTTTTGAATCAGGACTAAAAGCACAAGCATAGCCAAGCCCAGGAGAACCCTTAAATACTGCTAACCTTAAAAAGGATTTACCATCCCAAAGTCTTGCAGATTTATCATCTGAATTAGTTACAATTCTTTTATCATCAGGACTAAATGATGCCTTATAAACATTATCTAAATGACCTTTTAAATTTCCAACTTGTTCACCGCTTGCAACATTCCAAACTTTTGCAGTAGAATCTTTACTAGAAGTAACAATTAAAGCACCATTATGACTAAAAGCTACATGGTTTACGACATCTAAATGCCCTTTAAAAGTTTTAATAAATTTACCCGTTTTACCGTCCCATAATCTACAAGTAAAATCTTTTGAGACCGTAGCAATGTACTTATCATCAGGGCTAAATGTTGCGTACTTTACGGCACCTTGATGCCCAACTAATGTATTTATCAGTTTACCTGATTTCACATCCCATAATTTAGAGGTAGAGTCTGCGGAGGTAGTAATTAATAAGTCTGAATTATTACTAAATGCAGTGTAAAGTACATGCCCTGTATGACCTTCTAAAATAAATTGGACATCACCAGAAGCAGAGTCCCAAATTCTGGCAGTTTTGTCAATAGAAGATGTAGCAACCTTTTTGCCATCGTTACTAATATCCACGGAGGTTAAAGTATTTTTATGACCTCTAAAAACAGCCACCAAATTAAATCTTTGGAAGTCCCATAAGCGAGCAGTAAAGTCATCAGCAAGAGTCGCAAGCGTTTTACCATCTTTTGAAAATTTAGCCGCTTCAACAATATGATTATGACCCTGTAAAATACCCAATTGACGACCTGTTTCAACATCCCATAAACGTGCAGTTTTATCCCAAGAAGTTGATACTAAACGCTTTCCATCAGGAGAAAACAAATTATAAATCATTTTATTTTTATGACCATTTAAAGTTAATAAAGGGTCTTTGTTAGCAATTTTATTGATGGAATAGTATAAAGCCGCTTCAGCTTCTTCAACATAAGGTCTATCCGGATCCTCTAAATTTTTGGGTAAGGCTTCTCTTGCTAATAAAATACCAATATCGGGTCTATTTTCATCAACTTGTTGTTCAGCTTGAGAAGCCAAGAATAAAGACTGGGTAATTAGTGCATTATTACGTTGTTTTTTAGCAATTTCAGCTTGTTTTCTTGCTTCTTCTTCTTTTTCAAGAGCTAATTTGGTTTTTTCTTCTGCAATTTTAGTTTGTTTTTTAGCTTCTTTTTCGTTTTCTTCTGCAATTTTTCTTTGTTGCTCAGCTATTTTACGCTCATTTTCTGCAATTTTTTTCTGGTTTTCTGCAATTTTACGTTGCTCCTCAGCTTTGATTTTTTCTCCTTCCGCAATTTTTTTCTGATTTTCTGCAATAATAGCTTGAGTTTCAGCTTTTAATTTTTCTGTTTCTGTTACCATTCTTTGAAATTCAGCCTCTTTTTCTTTTTTTATAGCTAAATCTCTTTGTATTTCTGCATATTCTGATTTTTCAATAGCAATTTCACGTTGTTGGTCAGCTTCATACTTAGACTGTAATGCCATCCAAGCAGCAATTAAAGATACAACCAAAAGTGTAGAAATCAAAGAAATAGCAAATAAAACTAATCTCCTATTTCTATCAATTTTTTGTTTTGATAAAAATAAAAATTCTTCACAGTCTTCATGGTAAATTTCAGCTTGTTCAGCAGGCTCCATAATAGGATTGATTTCCTCTGGATTCATGTATCTCAAAATCCAAGAAGCATTTGGACTAGCTTTTTCCCACCAATTACTAAAATAAGTATAAAGACCAGAATTTAGTAGATATTTGGGGTCTTTTTCATTTTCTAGCCATTGATTAACTTGTACCTTAAAATCACGGAAAATTGAAACCGATTTATGTTCTTCTTCTGCCCATTCAACGAGTAAATCCCAGTTTCTAATTAATGATTCATGGGTAATATCTAGAACTGTATCAGGAGAAAGTTCTTTAGATGCCTCATCATCGGTAATAAATGGTTGAATAAAAGAATTGCCTGTTTCACGGAAAATGTTAATTACTTTAACAAATTTTTCCATAGTAATTTCATTGGAACCATAAATTGCGTAAATTTCCATTAAACTCATACGATTTCTGACCGCACGGTTTTCATCAATTTTGGTCAAACATGTAAAAGTAATTTTAATTATTCTTTGAGCTTGTTCTTTAGAAATATTATCTTGGTATCTTTGATTGTAAATTTCATGAGCGGTTTCAAAAAGTTCATTAGCATGTTTACTAAGAACGTTTCTTAAGCGAGGTTTTTCAAAAAGATACTTTTTTTCTTCAGGTAAATGATTAAGAAAAATTTCAAACTCTGGTTGAATTGATGCGGGAAGTTTGTTAATAGCAATACCACCTACTTTAGCATAATGAATAATATCAATTTCTTCTTTTTTGTAATTAGCTTCTTTCCACATCTGATACAATGCATGCTGTAGAACAGGCAATTGGTCAATTCCATCACCCAAATCATTCAAAATCCTTTGAGTTAATCTTAAAGAAATTTTATCGCCATTTAATATAGCTGGAGCTTGGATTACTTCTTGAATTTCTTCACGTTTTAATCTTGGAACAAAGTAAGTAGAATTCCCAATTAGTTCAGCAAATCCTCTAAATGCAACACATTGACCAATATAATCGGAACGCATAGTAAAAACCACATAAATAGGAAGTTGTTCTTCTCTTGCTAATTTAATGGTCTCCTGTAAAACATTAATAGTAATTTGAGATACAGGAGAAGCTACACCATCTCTATAATTTTCTGAATTAGTAAAAAACTCTTCAGATTGGTCAACAAGAATTAAAAGATTTGATGCCTTTCTTTTCATAGAACGACGAGTTTCTTCATCTGCATCAGCCCATTCTATAGAAGTCATATCACAATAGGCATCAGATTTTTTATAAATATCCACTAATGCAGAAAAACCATATCCCAACTGAAGTTCTACATCGTCCACATTTTTTAATCTTAAACCTTGCGATAGTGCGGCAGCCAAATTTCTTAAAGGAGTTCTTTCTGGTTTAAAATCAACGACAGTCCATTTTGTAAATAAACCTTTTAAAAAACCAGCTTTTGCATTGGGAATTACACCTGCATAAATCAAAGAGGATTTACCGTCGCCAGAAGCACCCGTAACCATTACATACTTATTACTCTCTAACATTTGAATGACAGAGTCAATATGCTTATCTCTTCCTTTGAAATAGATAGATTCATTTTCATTGAATGGTCTTAAACCAGTGTAAGGAGAAAAAGTTTCTTCAATAATTTTACCAGAAACACTTACTTTGTTGTAAACTTCTAATATTTTGGAATAAATTTCATCTTTCTTTAATACTGAAAGCAGCAACTGGGGAGCTTTAAATCTTATAAATCGATTTCTTCTAGGCTCATCTTCACCAATTAGTAATATTGGGGTGTTATTTGAAGCGCCACCTGATAATTTCCAAACTTGTTTCACAAATGCTAAAGCCCAATCAGAACTTTCCTTAAAGAAAACTATTGTCATTTTAGCTTTACGAAGCATCTTAATGGCTTCTGCCCTGTAGTCTAATTCTTGTTCTGGTACAACCGTTAAAGTGGATAATTTATAATTTTCTCCTAGTTTTTCTACGATTTCATAACAATCACCTGCATCTTGAATATTGGATATAAATGAAATATCATACTCTTTTTTTACTTGTATTTCTTCTGTTTTAACATTATCTAAAATTGCTCTTAAATCGTCAATAAATTGTGCAGAACTATTGGTATTAGTAAATATAACTTCGTCAGAAAGTGAATTTAATATTTGGTCTATTAAAAGAGCTTGTTGTTCTTGCACTATCGTATCTTTTAAAGGATAATTCCAAACAAATCGTTTAAATTTACCAGAGGTTCTTTTGGACATAATTCCCGCATTTTCATATTGATATTTTGCTAAAGAAGTATAAGGATCTCCTTTAACAGTTCTACCAAATTGAGCTCCCAATAAATGTATTGAACACTCTGCAATTTCTAGTGCTTTTGCAACATGTTCAACAAAATCAGCTTCTGAAGAAGGTTCCGCAATTTTAGGATACACATCAAATCCAGCCTTTTCAAGCATAAACTGAAGTTGAGTGCGGACTGTATCCAACTCAGGAGTTACCCAAGCTAAAAATACTGGATTTTTTTTCTCAACTTGAATTGCTTGAACTTCTGCCGAAGTAAGAGCATCATTAATTTGAAATGTGGGTCTGTTATCCATACAATAGGAAATTTAGGTTTATATCAACAATTTACAAAAATAATTGATTATTTGTTTCAATGCAAATATATTTAAGATTGTTTTGCACTTTATACAAACATAATTATTCACCTTAAAAGTAAATAGATAACAAAATCTAAAGGAAATTTCATATAAGAAAATATGTAGGAATATTAAAGATTTTGAATTTCGTATCAATAAATTAGATACATAAACAAAAAAAACGATAAACTATAAAAAAAATAAAGAGCTAAGGGGCGGCAACCTACTCTCCCACCAATTACGGCAGTACCATCGGCGACGTTGGGCTTAACTTCTCTGTTCGGAATGGGAAGAGGTGTTCACCAACGCTTTAGCTACCCTTAGCTCTTTTAA
>CALLMJ010000054.1 GCA_938006875.1 uncultured Bacteroidia bacterium | reverse complement strand
TGAATTTTAGGAGTATTTTGGTAAAAATCATAGATTATACCGTTTTTTGTAATCCAAATGTCCACGTTTTTTAATCGGGTTAGAAAAAGCACTTGACTGTTCCATTGTCCTTGATTTTCAATGAAATATAAATCTTTTGCAAAAAGGATTTGAAACAAAAAAACAAAACAAAAAACCTTTTTCATAAAAAAAGATTAGTAATAACAAAATTAAGAAATGTAAAGATGAAAAAAACAAAAAGGTAAGAAAGTTTTCATTTTGGGTAAAATTTATTATGAACTGGGTGTAAACTCAGCGGTTGATTAAAGGTTAAAATTATTAAATTGTTAAAGAATTATTCAGGTAATTTTAAATCGTAACCCGCTAATAATAGAATTAAAATCAATGCACCGATAATAATTCTGTAGTAACCAAAAACTTTAAAGGAATGGGTACTGACGTATTTAATAAAAGACTTAATGGCTAAGTAAGCAACAATAAAAGCTACAACATTACCAATGAATAAAATGGGTAAATCATTTTGATTAAATATTTGATTATCAATAGCTTTTTTTATTTTAAGTAAAGTTGCTCCGAACATAGTAGGAACGGCAAGAAAAAAGGAAAATTCTGCGGCGGCTTTTCGAGTAAGGTTTTGAGTCATGCCTCCGATGATAGTTGCGGCACTTCTGGAAACACCGGGTATCATTGCAATACATTGAAATAAACCAATTTTTATTGCTGAGGAATAATTGATATCAAGTTCATTATCATTAGTTCCGTTAAGCCAGAGGTCAATATAAAGTAAAATAAAACCTCCAATTAATAAAGTTAAAGCAACCACTCTAATGTCACCAAGTAGAGTATCAATAAAGTCATCAAATAAAAAACCAATGATAGCAGAAGGAATAAAAGCGGCACTTACTTTTAGGTATAAGTCAAGAGATGTTAAAAATTTTTTAAAATAAATCACTAAAACAGATAAAATTGCACCCAATTGAATAGCGACAGTAAAAGTTTTTACAAAGGGTTTGTCTGCGATGCCCATAAAAGTGGAGGCAATAATCATATGCCCAGTTGAAGAGATCGGTAAAAACTCCGTAATACCCTCAATAATAGCGAGGATAATAGCTTGTATATAATCCATAAAAAATTAATATTTAGTTATTCTGCTAATATTGCGTAAATTATTTCAGCGAACCCTCCAATGATTAAAAAAGGACAAACATAAAGGCTTAAAGAAAATTGTTTACTATCAATAAAACCTTCGGTACTCATTAATAAGAACCCTAAAACTATCAAAGCTGCTCCTAATGTCATTAATTTATAATTCTTTGCTTTGAAAGGCATTTCATTGTTTTTTTCTATATTATCACTCATATAATATCTTCTAATTTTTTATCTAAATAACGATTAACTGCAACGAGGCTGCTAAAATAGCCCAAAATTGTTCCAAATGCAATTAAAAATATACAAATAAACAAAAATTCTTTACTGAAAATAATAACACCTAAATCCGCAACAAATAAAGTGAATGTAATTAATAATACCATTATCAGTACAATAGCAATTAAACTACCAAAAAAACCTTGTAGAGTACCTAATTGTAAAAATGGTTTACGAATATACTCAGAAGTAGCCCCAATCAATTGCATAGTTCTAATCATGAGCCTTTTGGAGTAAATATCTAAACGAATAGTATTCATGATTAGCAAATAAGCAACAAATATTAAAAAACTTCCAAGAATTGAACTGATAATAATGAAAGTTGCTGAACGAGCATTGACAATTTCAATGAGTTTTACTGGATAATTTACTTCGCGAACATTTTCTAGTTTACTCCAATCTTTCATAATTTTTTGTAATGTTTCTTTATCGGAGTATTCATTTTTTATTTTTACATTAACAGAAGAAAAGTAAGAACTTATATCTCCAATGACTTCTTTTTTAAAATCTTCACCTAATTCTTGAAGTTCATTAAGTGCTTGGTCTTGAGATACGTAACGTGCATCTAAAACGTATTCAGATTTTTTTAATTGATTTACTAATTTATAGGCAAAATCAGAGGAAGTACCAGGCTGAAGCATAATTTTAACTTCTAATTCTTCTTTTGCGGAGTTTACCACTACTCTACCGGTAATAGAAATAATAGCAAAAATGCCTAATAAAAATAGAATTAAGGAAATACTAATTAAGCCTGTATAAAAGTTGAGGTTATAATCTCTTTTTCTTAACATTTACGCAAAATTGGTAATAAATTGGTTGAAAAAAAAATTCTATTGAGTATTAAAATAAAAAATGTAATTTTGCGACGAAATTTTTAATGAAAAAATCCATTCAATTTATTGTAATTACAGCACCCAGTGGCTCAGGTAAAACTACGATTGTAAGAAATTTATTAGAAAAAATTCCCGAATTAGAATTTTCGATTTCTGCTACCACAAGAGATAAAAGACCTCATGAGACACATGGTAAAGATTATTATTTTATATCAATTCCAGAATTTGAAAAAGCCATTGAAAATGATGAATTTTTAGAATGGGAGGAAGTTTATCCAGGAAAGTTTTATGGTACACTGAAAAGTGAAATTGAAAGGATTCATAAGAACCAAAAATTAGCAGCATTAGACATTGATGTTCAAGGAAGTTTTAATCTTAAGAAAAAATTTGAAAATCAGTTAGTATCCTTTTTTATTAAAGCACCTTCGCTGGAAGTTTTAAGACAAAGGTTAATGGATAGAGGTACAGATTCTCCTAATGATATAGAAATGAGATTAGCAAAAGCACAATTTGAATTGCAATTTGAAAATCGTTTTGATTTTATAATCATAAATGATAATTTACAAAATGCTGTTAATCAAATAATTAATAAGTTGAAAGAAATTGGTTTGATTAAATAATTTTGAAAAGTAAAATATTATTTACAATTTTGCACAATATTTAAGGATAGAGTTTACAGAATGATAAATCAGGAATTACCAGATTCAAAAATTGAACAAGAAGTTATTGAAATTGTTGAGTTAGAAATTAATGAAAGTGCGGATTTAGAAAATGTTCAAAATGAAAATATTGAAACTCACGTTGATGTAGAAAAACAAAATGAAGAGCAAATCAAAAGTGTACTTTTTGAGCTTTTAGCAGAAGATGCTGCTTTTGATAAAGCTTTAGAAGGTTCTAATCTTCTAGAACTAACACTACTTATGGAAGTGATTTCTAATCATGATAACATAAAATTAAATTCTACAAGAGTGGGTATTTTAAAAAGAACTTTTGATGAAAAATATCAACAAGAATTAACCCATATAAAAAACGAATTTGAATCTGATCCAGAGCACGCTAAAAAGCATAAACAAATTTTTGAAACCTATTCTAATCGATTTACAGTTGCTTTAGCTAAATTTAATAAAAGAAAAAATGAGTACGAAAAAGAACTAGAAGCAGAAAAAACTGCTAATACTCAAAAGAAAAGAGAACTATTAGATAAACTTATTCAAATCGTTAATGAAGATAGATTTGAAGCAATTGAAGAAGTAAGAGCAATTCAAGCGGAATGGAAAACTATTGGTCATATTTTATTTGATGATACAGAAAACCTTCTCAGAAAATATAAAGCTTATCTTGATAATTTCTATGATAAAAGGTCTCAGTTTAAAGAACTTGTAGAATTAGACCATCAAACTCATCTTAATGAAAAACAAGCCTTAATAGAAAGTGTTATCGCTTTAACTCCCTCTGATGAACAAATTAAAGATAAAGATGGAGTTTTTTGGAAAGAAGCTAGTGAAAAAGTAAAAATTTATCAAGAGGAATGGAAAATTATTGGTAATGTTCCATTAGACCAAAAAGATTCTATTAACAACAAATTTAAAGAAGTTGTTGATGCTTTTTATGCTCAAAGAAAAAAATATTACGAAATCATAGATTCTCAAAGATTAATTAATGCTAAATTAAAACTTGATTTATTAGATAAAATAAAGCCATTTAGTGAGTTTGAAACTGATGATTTGAATTTATGGTATCAAAAATCTGAAGAACTAAAAGAACTTCAACTAAAATGGAAAGAAATAGGACCTGCTCCTTCTAATGAAGATACCCAGTTATGGAATAATTTTAGAGAATATTGCAAAGCATTTTATACTAACAAATCTAAATTTTTTGCAAATCTTGATTCAGAAAGGTCTGAAGTTTTAAAATTAAAAATTGAACTTTGTGAAAAAGCTGAAGAAATTGCAAACGGTGATGACTTCAAAAATGGTGTAAATGTAATCAAAGACCTCCAAAAAAAATGGAAGGAGATTGATACTCTTTCCCATGCTGACTTTTACAAAGTTCTAAGAAGATTTAGAAAAGCTTGTGATATCTATTTCAAGAAAAGAAATGATTTATTTACTTCTCAAAAGAAACAAGAAGATGAAAATCTTGAGAAAAAAAAGGCAATTATTTCTCGAATTTTAGAATTAGCGCAAGAAGAAAATTTATCAGAAGCATTGAATGAAGTTAAAGAACTTCAAGAAAAATGGAAAACTATTGGAATTGTTCCTTTTAAAGCAAAAGAATCTCTTAATAAAGAATATCGTGACGCTTGTGATGTTTTTTATCAAAAATTAAAATCACAGCATAGAAATTATTCTACAAAATCTAATAACTACTCAACGAAAAACTTAAAATCCAATTATCAAAATAGGGATAATAATAAGGGTTCTGATGATATTAAGAAAATTAGAGGTAAAATTGCTAAATTAGATGAAGAAATTGAGCAATATGAAACTAATATTCAATTTTTTGCAAAAGGTAAAGCTGCTGATAAAATAAAATCACAATATACCGAAAAAATTGATACAGCTAAAGCACAGAAAAAAGAACTTGAAGCAAAACTTAAAGCACTTTATGAAAAGAAAGATTCTTCTGATGAAACAGCTGAGGTAAATTCAGATTCAGAATAAATACTAAAAATTTTAAAATACAAAAGTCAATCATTTGATTGACTTTTGTATTTTAAATGATTTGGAAAAATTTGCTGAATTAGCAACAAAAAGAATAAGTTTTATTTTTTATATGTTGCTTTGAAAATTTCTTTAATTTTGTTTGAAAACTTTAAAAGTTAATGGAATTAGTTTATGTTAAACCTAATTTGGTTATAGAACCCTTAATCATGCTTTGGTATGCATGGTCTCATTTAATTTCTCCTGGAACTGCTTCAATGAATATTTCTTATAGGAAGTTATTCTGGTATCAAATTAGGAACTAACAATTAACCGTTAAAAAGAATGCTTTCTTTTTTATTTTTTAAATACCATTGACCTAAACCACACTCTAAGCACCTTCTTTCTAAACAAAATTTTTTATAAAGTTCAATAACGCCTTGAGATTCAAGCCCATTTTCAATTTTCCAACCCCAGTTTTCCATTTTTTTTATTAATTGACTATCCTCTTTTTCAGTTTCCGAAAATTCTTCTAAAAACTTTTCCATATTTTCCTTTTGATAATATTTAGCATAATGCCAATGAAAAGGGAAATACCAATTTAGTAAAAGTTTAAGAATTTTTTGTTTTCCTATACCAATTTTTACTTTTGAAGGCCTATCAAAAAAAGTATGATTTTGCCAATAATTTGATGGTTTACCAAAGTTTTCAAAATAAAATTTTTGAGGTAAAAGCAAAAGATTACCGTGCTCATGAAACCATGCAACTAATTGAACCAAAAGTATATGCGGATAACTATGAAAACGTGTTTTAAAATTTACAAATTGCGGATTGATTTCCGTCAATGAATATTTGACTTTTAGATAATTCCAAAGTTCTTTTAACTTGTGAAAATATGAATCTTCGTAAATTCCATTTAAAAATCCCGCAATTCCAAAAGCGATAGCTTCTTTTTCCAATATTTCAGTACATTCAAAAAAATATTGGGGATTTAATTTTTCGGAAATTTCTAAAAAAAAATCAGAATGATATGGATCCCCAAAAGCTTTCCAAAGTAATTTCCAACTAATCATTTCTAAATCTAAACCTTTGAATACCATAACTTTATTATCTAATCTTTCCATTGCTTTTTGAGTAAGTAAACTTTTTTGTAAAGCAGTTGGAAAATGAGGTATAAAGGGCTTACAAGGAATTTCTTGTTGTAAAAGAATTTCTAATTTATTAATTACTTCTTGAAGTATAAAAGGTTTCAAAACTAAAACAGGTATTTCCCAACCATTGGAATTGATAATTTTAACTTTATCATCATGTTCATAACAAACCAATAAAATTACACTATTAAATTCTGGGTTTTTATGATGTTTATGTTCATACCAATTTTGTGAATGAGTTTCAATTTCTATATTTCCATTCCATTGAATATTTTGAATTTCAATGACTGCTTCTTTAAAATCAGGTCCTTGACCAAAATTATATTTTCCTTTATTAACAATTTTAATGGGCTCATTTTGATTAGATTGTAAATAAGAAAATTCAAATAATAAATGGTTCCAAACCAAATGTAAAAATTTTTCAGGCATTTTCATATCACAAAAATGAAAAACACTGGTTTTCTTACCATGGAAAAAATTTTTATAAAGTAACAACCCAATCTTTTTTATCTTGTCATTATAAAAAAATTTTTAATTACCTTTGGCATAAAAGTAACCTGTAAAAAAGATATTTTTTCTTTTAAAAACGTCAATCATTTTATCGAGTTGCAAAAATTCAAAAAATATGATATATCATTATTACGATAGTTCAGGAAACCAATATAAATTTGAAAATCTTATCATAGAATATGTCCCTAAATTTCCTTCTGAAAGTTCTTCGGGGGTTTATTATGGTGGAAAGCCCTATAAAAAAACTTTTAAAAATGAAGAATGGGCTAAAATGGAAAAATTATTAGAACAAGCAATACAAAAGTCTGAATTTCGTACAAATAAAAGAGCAATGATGACAGGAATGATTTTAAAACAAAAAAATCAAGAAAAAAAATTTTATATTTTATTACCTAATGCTGAAACCAAAACCAATATTGAATTATTTTTGCGGCAATTCCAAGAGAAATGAAAATTATAGATGGAAAATCGGTTTCTGAACATTTATTAGCAGATATTAGCCTGAAATTACAATCTCAAAAAAAAAATAGAAGCCCTCACCTTGCAATCATTATGGTAGGAAAACATCCTGCATCAGAAACTTATGTAAATGCCAAAATTAAAACTTGTGAAAAATATGGTTTTAAAGGTACATTATACCATTTTCCTGAAACAATAACAGAAAAAAAATTGCTTGATGAAATACAAAAACTCAATGATTACCATGAAGTTGATGGAATTATTGTTCAATTGCCTTTACCCAAACATATCTCTGAAAATCAAGTAATTGAAACGATTTCCCCTCAAAAAGATGTTGATGGTTTTCATCCCGTAAATATTGGAAAAATGGCCAAAAATCTACCTGCATTGTTGCCAGCAACTCCAGGAGGTATATTAGAACTTTTAAAATTTTATCAAATAGAAACCGCCGGAAAGCATTGTGTAGTAATTGGAAGAAGTAACATAGTAGGTTTTCCTATGAGTATTTTGATGGGAAGAAATTCTTATCCTGGGAACTGTACCGTTACGATGTGTCATTCTAAAACTCAAAATTTAGAGTTTTATACTCAAAATGCAGATATTATTATTGCCGCTGCTGGTCAACCAGAGTTAATAAAAGGAAATATGGTCAAAGAAGGTGTAGTAGTTATTGATGTAGGTATTCATAGAGTACCTGATAAAACTAAAAAATCAGGATTTAAATTAATTGGTGATGTAGAATTTGACACTGTGGCACCAAAATCTAGCTTTATTACGCCTGTTCCTGGGGGTGTAGGTCCTATGACTATAGCGGTTTTGTTAAAAAATACTTTTGAAACTTGGTTACAATCTAATAAATAATTCAAAATATATGACAAAAAAAACAGCTCTTCACGAAATTCATGTACAATTAGGTGCCAAAATGATGCCTTTTGCAGGCTACGAAATGCCTATTCGTTATACAGGTGATAAAGATGAACACTTTTTAGTAAGAAAAGACGTAGGTCTATTTGATGTTTCTCACATGGGTGAATTTATTTTCAAAGGAAATGATGCCCTACCCTTTTTACAATCTATTACTACCAATGATGTTTCTAAATTGGTTGTAGGTAAAGCACAGTATTCTTCATTGCCTAATTTAAAAGGCGGTTTAGTGGACGATATAATCGTTTATCATTTGGATAATGCTTACATGATGGTAGTTAATGCCGCTAATATTGAAAAAGATTGGAATTGGATACAAGAAAGAAAAAAAGATTCTCATTTCTCCGATTTAGAAATCATTGATATTTCAGAAGATACCTCATTAATTGCGGTCTCTGGACCTAAGTCTACTGAATTAGTTTCACGTTTAACAAATGCTCCTGTTAATCAAATGAAATATTATGAAGTAATTCGTTGTAAATTACTAAACTTTGATAATATTTTAATTGCAACCACAGGTTATACAGGTGAATGGACTTTTGAAATCTTTTGTAAAAACAATGAAGTTGTTACCATTTGGAACGCTTTAATGGAGAAAGGTGCTGATTTAGGCGTTAAACCTGCGGGTTTAGGGGCTAGGGATACTTTACGTTTAGAAATGGGTTATATGCTCTATGGTAATGACATTAACGATGAAACTTCTCCTATTGAAGCTGGGCTTAGTTGGATTACCAAATTACAAAAAGGTAAATTTTCCAGTTCAGAAATCTTTCAAAATCAAAAAGATAACGGAGTTACCAAAAAACTGGTTGCATTTGAAATGGTAGAAAAAGCTATTCCTAGACATGATTATCTTATTATAGATGCTCAAGGAAACGAAATTGGAAAAGTTACTTCTGGTACTATAAGTCCTTGTTTAGACAAAGGAATTGGAATGGGATATGTAAAACCAGAGTTTTCTCATTTAGGTTCAGAAATTTTTATATACATTCGTAATAAACCTGCAAAAGCATTGGTAGTTTCTACACCTTTTGTAAAAAATACAAGCGTACAACAAAAGAAATAAATTTTATTTTGAAAAAACATGAAATGTTTATATCCTTTATGCTTAACTGACTAATCAAAAAAGCTTATTTCCCATTTTTTAATTTTAATTTTTAGGAAAAGCTAAGCGATTGATGATTAAACTATATAAAATTTATATTTACTCTTTATTTTTGCGTTATGGTTATTGCTAATCCGATTTATGACGTAGTATTTAAAAGATTAATGGAAAATGAAAGAGTTGCTAAGTTTTTTATTAGTACTCTTTTAGATGAAAACATCGAAAAAATAGAATTTAAACCACAAGA
>CALLMJ010000053.1 GCA_938006875.1 uncultured Bacteroidia bacterium | reverse complement strand
CCATTTTTCAATAGGAAATTCATCCACAGGTGCAACATACTGAATTCCTGCATTGTTGATAAGTACATCAATGTGCCCCCATTTTTCTTCGGTTTGTTGAATCATTTCACGGATTTGGTCATGGTTTAACATGTTAGCAGGTGAAAACATGGCTTCTACACCAAATTCTTTTGCTATACTTTCTGCAATTTCTGCACCATTAGCTTCCAAACCATTGAAAGTTATATTATAACCCGCTTTTGCAAACTCTCTTGCTAAGCCCAATCCAATTCCACTGGTACTTCCAGTAATTACTGCTACTTTTTTACTCATAACTTAAATTTAGGTATAATTGGTCGCAAGATAGATAATTTTTATTAAAAAAAAATAATTTTCTAAAAATTTATTTCTTAATACATAAAATCAAAATTTATTACCACATTATAATGTTTTAATTTATTAACTGTTAATATGTGAATTGAATAGTTTAATATTTGAATTTCAATGAATTGAAATATTTGAATGTAAAAGTTTAATTGGAAATTCAATAGGTTTATTTTGTAAAATTATGAAAGCTAAGTATTTTTGAACGATGTTAAATCAAAATTCGTATTTCAGGGTTTTAATTTTTATTATTTGGGCATTTATTTTGTGCCTAGATAAATTATATGCTCAGAAATATGAAGAGATAGAATTAAAATTAGCACAATCTGTTTATTTAGATAGAAGAGACCCTATTACAGGTGGTTATTACCTTAATTTTCCTAACCTACAAAAAAGAAAATGGGTTCAAAATGGAAAAACTAAAGAAATTGAAGCGTTTTATTATTATAACCCAAAAGAACTTAAAAAAATTAAAGAAGCTGAATCAAAAAATGATTTAGAAAGTTTGGATAAATTATTACTAAATTATATTCAAAACTTTGGAATCAAAAATTTTAAATTAGACGTTGATTTGATATGGAAATATGCTCAATTGATGGAATTAAAAAATGATACCACAAAAGCTTTGTATTTCTATAATTTAGCATTAAAAAATCATTCTAAGTATTATGATCCTGTAAAATTACATTTTGATAGGCTAAAAGAAAAAGTTAAATCAGATTATGTAGATTTAGAGCAGTATTATAGAATCGTTCAAGCTAGAGCAAAAATTGATACGTTAATACCACCTAAAGGAGTTTTATTAAAGATGGGGGATAATATTAATTCTCAATATCCTGAATATGCACCTTTCATGCATCCAAATAATAAATTAATGATTTTTACTTCTAAACGTTCTCCTATGGCAATGGTAGCAGGTATGGATTTTGAACAGCATGAAGATATTTACTATGTAACAGAAGATTATCAATTTGGTGGTTGGACAATAGCAGAAAAATTTACAGATGTTATAAACAGTCGTTATAATGAAGGTTCTGCTTGTTTGAATTTAGAAGGTAATCTTTTAATTTTTTCAAGGTGTAATTCTCCTGATGGATTTGGAGTATGTGATTTATATTCCGCTGAATTTATTGATGGTAAATGGCAAAATGTAAAAAATCTTGGACCCAATGTTAATACTTCTGCTTGGGAATCCCATCCTAATCTTTCACCTGATGGTAAAACTTTATTTTTTTCTTCTAATAGAGGTGATGGTTTTGGCAGATGTGATATATGGAAATCCGAATTAATGCCCAATGGTGAATGGGGAAAAGCTCAAAATCTGGGCCCTGTCATAAATACCTTAGAAGACGAAGTATCTCCTTATTTTCATAGCATTAATAATACTTTGTATTTTAGTTCAACAGGTCATTTGAACAGTTTTGGTGGGTTTGATATTTTTAAGTCTAGATGGTTAGATAATCATTTTGAAGAACCTCGTAATCTTGGACCTTTAATTAATACCCCCAAAGATGAGTATTATTTTTCTATTGACGGGAAAGGTGAAAAAATATTTTATGCCCATCAACAAGAAAAACCTGCCAATAACTTTGATATTTTTTCTTTTCCTATGCCTATGGGTGCAAGACCCGATGCGATTACAACTTTGTCAGGTTATTTAATAGACTCCATTACTAAACAACCATTAAAAGGAATTATTATTGCCATTGATTTAGAACAAGGGGTTGAAATTGAACCCAAAATATTAAATCCTTATGGATATTTTGAATTTGAATTGATTAACCAAAGAAAATATCAACTTTTGGTGATTGGAGACCACCTCCTAAGAATTAAAGAAGATAAGCCTTTAATTGCAGATTCTAATTTTTATTTGGTTGCTCATGCTGTAAAAAATGAAAAACCTATTGTTTTTGATGGTTTAGAGTTCGCTAAAAATAAAGCTGAGATTACAGAAGACATCGCTTTTAAATTGGATTATTTAGTTGAATTTTTAAAAAAATATCCATTCTGTAAAATTAAAATTTCTGGTCATACAGATGCAGAAGGTGATGACCAATATAACCAAAAACTCTCTTTATTAAGAGCGGAAAATATCAAAGAATATTTGCAAGAACATACTGGAATCATTGATGATAAAATTATTACTACTCAAGGTTATGGTAAAAATCAGCCTTTATTTCCCAATGATTCCGAAGAAAATCGTAAAAAAAACAGAAGAGTAGAATTTGAAATTTCTATTGATCCTGCTTATAAAGACCAATTCTTGACCCCATTTCTGCCATCTTTACCCGATACTTCCTCTAAAGTTAAAATTCAAATTAGTGTTGATAAAGAGTTTGACTTATTCGGCGATGAAGAGGAAGAAGAAATGGAAAAAGAAAAGCAATTACAGAATGAAAATCAGAATAAAAATCAATCTAATATTCCAAAAATCGAAGAGGAAATGGTAGAAGAAATCGAAGAAATTGAGGAAATTGAAGAAAATAATAAGGATTTAGAAATGAATGATGAAATTCTTGATTCTGAAAATAATCAAGATATTGAGCATGAAGATGAGCAAGAAGATAAAATTGAAGACAATGAGGATGAAGATACAGACGATTTGGGATTGAATGATGATTATGAACCTAATAATCAAGAAAATTCTTTGGATGATGAGGATTTTAGTGATGATGTAGATTTTGATGAAGATGATGATATAAATGAATAATTTTTTAAAAATTTTGGATGCGTGAGGGATGCGTAGTGGAGCCCACTTCAGCAAGCTCAGTGTAAAAATAGCAGTTCGACCCGAACGTCGTGAGGGACACGCCCCAAAAATTAAATCTTCAAAACCCTTCATTAATAAAAAAATTTTATTTACTCTAAAAAAATTGCTAACTTTGCAGGTTGAATTTAAAATGAAATACACGGTATTAAAATCTTTGTGTATTATGTTGGGGAGTGTTGCTTTACTTTTATTATGTTCGCTTGGTTTCGAGTGGGGTATTGCTAACTATTCCATAGATTTTAAACCTTTACAATTTGTAAGTTTGAATGAAGTTTTTATTCCAAATCAAATGGAAATTTCCAATGCTTTTTCTCCTAAAGATTCTTTACCTAAAGAATTTGATAACAAATTGGATTCTAATTGGGTGAACAAAGATCCCTTTTCCATTGAGTTTAATCCAGAAACTCCTTTGTTTGTGGAAGGTGAAATTTTACCCGAGGATACCATTCATAATGAACTACATCTATATAATCCGAAAAGAGGAGAAAATCATGCCTTAGATGCGTTTTTTCAAGAATTAGAAAGATTGGAAGTCTTAAATCCTAAAGATTTGAATATAAGAATTGCTCATTATGGAGACTCTCAATTAGAGGGAGGTTTAATTACTCATGATATTCGTGAACTATTCAAAAAATCCTTTAAAGGAGGTGGAACAGGTTTTATTCCATTTTATGAACCTTGTTACAATATGTATGTAACTCGAAAATTAATAGGAAACTGGAAAAGATATACCTGTTTTCATGAAAGGTATAGCAATAGTTTTTATGGTTATTGTGGAACAGTTTACCGTTTTATGCCTGCCAGAAATTTATCTTTTGAACCGAATTTACAATATGCCCCTCAAACGGCAAAATGTTTAATAGATTTGTATAATCCTGTAAAATATAAAAAAATACGTCTTTTTTGGGGTAAAGCAAAAACACCTTGGTCTTTAAAAGTCTATCAAAAAGATAGTTTAGTTTTTGAAGAGCATTTTGAGGCTTCTGATGACTTTCATGTAACAGAAATTGAATTAAAAAATAGCCCCAAAAAGTTAATGATGGAATTTCAAGCCATTGAAAGCCCTGATTTATATGGTTTTTCTTTGGATAATGACAACGGTTTATTTGTGGATAATTTAGCTTTAAGAGGGCATTCAGGTAATGGTTTTCATATACTCAATACCAGTTTTTTAAAATTTCAATACGAAGCTCTAAATCATAAATTAATTATGTTTCAGTTTGGTGGGAATATCATACCTTATACCAATGTAAAAAATTTTAAGTGGTATGAAGATGATTTATACAAAATGTTATTAAAATTCAAAAAAGCAGCTCCAAATGCTTCTATTTTAGTGATTAGTAATATGGATATGGGATTTAAAGGGGTGAATGGAATTCAATCTTATCCAACAGCGCCTAAGGTAAGAGATGCACAAAAACGAGCAGCACTTAAAGCTGGTGTGGCTTTTGTGGATATTTTTGAATTAATGGGCGGAACAGGTGCTATTATAGATTGGTACCAAAAAGGTTTTGCTTTAAATGATTACGCTCATTTAACTCCAAAAGGACAAAAAAAAATAGCAGAATTTATTGTAAATGCTTTATTAAAAGATTACGAACTTTATAAAAAACATTCTCCAGTTTCTAACTTAAATAAACTTTTAAATTAAAATTATATGACCACTAACTTTCAAAAAAAAATAGCAAAAACTATAATGATTGCTGTATCAGAAGTTTTTCAAAAAGACTTTGCTATGGAGTTTTATCCTAACTTAGTTTCTGTGGGTAACGTAAAAATTACTCCTGATTTACAACTTGCTAGAATTTATATTACTTGTTTACCAGAAGATAAAATTTCTTATGTAATGAAATTGATTGAATTAGAATTTTCTAAAGTGAAATATTTGATTCATCAAAGATTAAAAAATAAATTAAGAAAAATGCCTGAATTGGAATTTTATATAGATGATACTCTTATAGAACAACAAAAAGTAAATAATCTTTTCAATAAGGTTCAGGAAGAAAAAGAACGTATAAAAAACTTAAGAATTGAACAAGGTCTTGATCCTGAATCAGAACTTGACGAAACTCAATACAAAAATTTAGATGACTTGGAATGAAAAATATTTTGACTTTATTTTGGAAAGAAACTTCTTTGTTTTTTAATAGTTTAATTGCATACTTGACTATCATTATTTTTTTAGTAGGCGTAGGTTTATTTTTTTGGGTTTTTCAAGGAAACGTCTTAGAAAGTGGCGAAGCTCAAATGGATGGTTTGTTCGCTTTGGCTCCTTGGTTTTTTTTGTTTTTGATCCCTGCCATTACTATGAGAATGTTCTCCGAAGAATTTAAAACAGGTACTATTGAGCTAATTTACACTAAGCCTTTAACAGATTGGCAAATAATTTTAGGAAAGTATTTTTCTGCTTTAATGTTAATTTTATTCTCTTTAATCCCTACTTTTTTTTACTACTGGACTCTTTACTTTTATAGCGATCCCATAGGAAATATTGATACAGGGGCAATTATAGGTTCTTATTTAGGATTATTTGCTTTAGGTGCAATTTTTGCCGCAATAGGAATATTCTCTTCTTCTTTGACTGATAATCAAATTGTTGCATTTATTTTAGGAGTTTTTCTAAGTTTTACTTTGTATATTGGTTTTGATTATTTAGCTGAGCTTCCTTTATTTAGTTCTCTTTCTGATGTTATTGCTAAACTTGGAATTAATGAGCATTACAGAAGTATAAGTAGAGGTGTAGTAGACAGCCGCGATGTTATTTATTACTTTTCGGTGATTTGTTTTTTTTTATTTAATACTCATCTTGTTCTTGAATCCAAAAGAAAATGAAAACTTACTTGATTAAATCTTCTATGGTTTTAGCTATTCTAGTGGTATTCAATTTTATTGCTGACCAAATTTTTTATCGTTGGGATTTAACCAAAGAAAAAAGAAATAGTATTTCTGAACTCAATCAACAAACTATGCAAAACCTCCAAAAAATTGTTACTGTTAAAGTGTATTTAGAAGGTGATTTTCCTCCTACCTTAGAAAGGTTATCCAATGCTATACGTAACGTTCTATATGAAATGGAGGCTTTTGCTGATGGTAATTTGCATTTTACATTCATTGACCCTTCTGATAATAAAGCCCTCCAAAAACAATTTCAAGAAAAAGGGATTAATCCTATTCCACTTAATATCAAAGAAGAAAATATTGAAGCAAGAAAATATATATACCCAGTGATTGTTGTAAATTATGGAGACAGGGAAGAGTGGATTGATATATTCAAAAATGCCTATTACCCTAATGGAATGGCAAATTTAATTAAGGCAGAAACTGACATTGAATATAAATTAGTTTCTGCAATTCGTAGAATTACCGCAGAATACCGCCCTACTATTGGTTTTTTGTCTGGTCATAATGAAACACCTCTTAATAAAATGCCTGAACTTATTAATGAGCTTAAAAACTCCTATGATATTTATGAAGTTAATGTGAAATATGGAAATTCTATCCCGCCCAGCTTTTTAGGTTTACCTGATAGTCTAAGAAAAAAATATGAAGGAAGAACCGGTTTAGATGTTCTTTTAGTTGTTCAACCGGATTCAGCTTTTTCTGAAAGAGAAAAATATGAAATTGACCAATACCTGATGATGGGTGGTAAAATTTTATGGATTTTAGACCAAAATAAAGTCATATTAGATAAACAACAAACTTTATCTCAACCAAGGCAACTCAACTTAGATGACTTATTTTTTAAATATGGTTTCAAAATCAATTATGATTTGGTTCAAGATATGAATTGCGGAAAAATTCATTTAGTTGCTGATGTTAATAGGCAGGGTGGTCAATTTCAATCATTAAATTGGTTATATTACCCTATGGCAGTTCGTTTTAAAGAACATCCTGTTACACGTAATTTAGATGCAGTTTTATTCCGTTATGCTTCTACTATTGATACTTTATCAAGACCCAATTTAAATTTTACTCCTTTAATTTTCTCTTCACCTTTGAGCCGACCTTTAAGTGGTAATGTTTTAGTAGATATTAATGAGCATACTAAGCCTATGCCACAAAATCTTTTTTATAATAAAGGAACCCGAACATTAGGACTTTTAATTCAAGGTAAATTTGAATCTTTATTTCAAGGACGAGAAGCTCCTACGGATAATTTTGCAAAAGAAAAACCCACAGCTCCTTTTATTGCTCAAAACAAATTAGAGAATTCCATGATTGTTATTTCTGATGGTCAAATTGTAGAAAAAGATGATCATCCTTATGTTCCTTATATGCCCGTAGATAATAAAGCTTTAATTCAAAATGCAGTGGATTATTTAGTTGGAGATGAAGCCATTAGTTTAGTAAGAGCCAAAGACGTTGAAATTAGAAAATTATCTAAAAATGCAGGTAAAGACCATAAATTTTATATTCAAGCTTTTAATCTCTTGACACCCGTCATTTTTATTATTATTTTTGGTGTTGTTCGTTTTTATTGGCGTAAAAAACGTTTTGAGCAATATTAATCAAATTAACTTTTAGCTCGGTTATGAATAAAAAATTTTGGGGTTTATTAGGTTTTGTCATTGCGCTAATAGTTACATTTTTAGTGTATTTTTTAATAAAAAATCCTAGAAAATCAACCTTAAACCTTGCAGAAATAGAATTTGCCGTAAAAGATACAGCTTCAATTCAAAAAGTTACTTTAACGGCTTATATTGAGGGTAATCCTGTTAGTAAAGTTTACTTAACCAAAAAAGAAACTAATTGGTGGGTGAATGAAAAATTTAAAGCTCAAAATACAGCCGTAGAGCATCTCTTACAAACTATTTATGCCATTCAAATGCAGCAGCCTTTACATCCAAATGCTATCGAAAATGTAAAAAAACTCATCAAAAAAAGGAATATCCATGTCATTATCCAAAATTCTAATGGAACCATTTTAAAAGGTTATTATATTGGTCCGGCTACTCCTGATAGCAAAGGAAATTATGTAATTTTGGAAGGTGCTGAAAATCCTTATATCGCTGAAATTCCCGGTTTTCAAGGTTATTTATCAACTCGTTTTTCTGCAAATCCTGACGTTTGGAGAGATTATACCCTCTGGAATATTCAACCCGATGATTTTCAAAAATTTGAATTAAAAGACAAAACTCAAAATACCCTTATAAAAGTTGAAAAAAAAAATCAAATATTTTACATTAATAATCACCCTTTTCAAGATACTCAAACCGTTAAAAATTTACAAAAAACTTATTTTCAGTGCATTGCAACAGGTTTAGCCAAAACTACTTTTCCTAATTCAAAAGATTCCCTCAGTAAGATTACAGCTGATTTTACTCTTCAATTAAATCATCAGAAATATTTACTTTGGACTAATCCTTTTGGTGCATTTTTTATAGTTGCAGTAAAGAATGAAAATCAAAAACAAATCTTTGATGGTGAAGTTATGCTTTTACAAAAACTAACAGTACAAAAATGGTTATTTAATCCTAAAGAAAATCCTCCCCAAAATTAGTTTATTTTTTATTATTTCTACCACTAACACTTTTGTCATCAATAAAAAAGGCTGCCAAGATAGACAGCCCATATTTATAATTTTATAATTTTTATTAATGAACAACAATCAATTTTTGAGTAGCTACAACTTTTTGATCCGTATTCATAATGTTAATGATATAAGCACCAGCTTCTAAATTTGAAGTATTAACGGTTGTAATTTCACCTAATTTCCCTTTACTTACATTTTGTCCAAGAAGATTATAAATCTGGTAAGTAAACTCTCCTTTTTCATTAAATATGATAGTTACATTTTCATTAGCTGGATTAGGGTAGATGGTTAGGTTAGGATTAGTAAAAGGTTTATCCACTGAAACAGGATATAAACTACCGGCTTTTAGAGGTAAAATAATATGAGTAGGCATTACATCAGAAAATGCAATAGTTTGGTTAACAGGGCGAGAATACATTCTTTCTCCTTGATAAACGTAGGACTTATCTTCATAAGGTCTTCTTCTAAAGAACTCGTTATCTTCTAATGGTAAGTTAGGATTGGATTGGTATCTTGGGTAATTTGAGCTAGAAATTAATATTTTGATTTTATGACCTTTACCAAAAGAGTAAGCAATGGGCAACATTTTGAATTTTAATTCATAAATAGA
>CALLMJ010000052.1 GCA_938006875.1 uncultured Bacteroidia bacterium | reverse complement strand
TAATTCTTGTAAGTATTGGGTCAAAATACCTTTTCCAGGACCCACCTCAATAATAAGGTGAGTATCAGATTTGGGTAAAAGATTGACAATTCTCTGAGCAGTATGAGGCTGAACAAGAAAATGTTGCCCAAGATGTTTTTTGGGTTTAACCATAAATAATGAACTTAAAAAAAGAAAAGCAGGCTTTTGATTGCCTGCAGTGTTACTGTCGGAATGGCGGGACTTGAACCCACGACCTCTTGCACCCCAAGCAAGTGCGCTACCTCTGCGCTACATCCCGAACTCAATTTTTTGGACTGCAAAATTAATTATTTCTTTTTAATAAAGCCAAATTTTTTTTAAAATATTCTTAGAATAAAAAATAAGTTACTTATCCAACAACGTGTATTAATATTGGCAAAATCAGTAATGCAAAACTTGCAAAAAAAACAAACGTTTTATTCATTTATTTTCTATATTTGCCATGTTTCAACATAAGTATGGAAGAAAAAGATGAACCCTATAGTTACTTTTTAAGATATTTCAAAAATCCAAAAAGGAGGCTTTATGTTTTATAAACTTCTTAAATTAATCGCAAAAATTGCAGTAAAAATTTTTTTTAAGAAAATACAATTTACTTCTCTTTCTAATATTCCTAAAAATTCTCCGTTAATTGTAGTTTCTAACCATCCCAATACTTTTATGGATGCAATACTAATTGCTACTTTAATTGATAGAGAATTTTACTTTTTAACTAATGCCTCCGTTTTTACGAACTCTTGGGTAAAATGGTTTTTAAAAAAACTTCATACTATCCCAGTATATAGGAAACAAGATGTAAAAGAAGGTACTCCAGATAACACAAAAACTTTTGAGGCATGTGTTCAGCATTTAAAAAACAATGGTGCTTTAATCATTTTTCCTGAGGGCATTAGTGAAGGGAAAAGACAACTGCAAAAATTCAAAACTGGAACCGCAAGAATTGCTCTACAAGCTGAGGAAAGTACAAATTTTCAATTAAATCTTATTATTCTACCTGTTGGAATTAATTATTCTGAACCTGAAAACTTTAGAAGTGATGTTTTAATTATCGCAGGAAAACCTATCTATGTAAAAGATTTTCAAGAAAGTTATGAATATAACCATCAAGATGGAGTAAACCGTTTAACCGATTCCATCTATTTATCTGTACAGCAATTAGTGGTGGATACTCAATCCGATTTTGAAGATGAATTAATTCAAAACATTCAAACTTTGTTTATAAACCAGTTTGATTTAAACCATAATTCTATTTATGGAATTTTTACCATAGAAAAAGAAATTCAAAGTGCTATTCACTATTTTTCTGAACAAAAACCTTATGAATTTTATGATTTAACAAATGAAATAAAATCCTATTTTTATGCTTTGAAAAAATATCAATTTGATGACAAAACTTTAGCTAATACCCAAAAACTTAAAACAATTTATAGAAATTCCTTACTACAATTTTTAGTTTTGGTTATACTCTCACCGATTTTTGCTTTAGGCTGGTTCACTAATTGGGTTCCTTATACTTTACCTAAATTAGTAGCAACAAAAATCACTCCTTACAAGGAATATCATGCAGGTATAAAGCTCATTACAGGCTTAATTGTATTTCCAATCTGGTACTTTTTGTCCTATTTATGGTTAGTATTTTTATTTCATCAAAAAATTCAGTCATTACTAATTTTTGTTTTATTTCCTTTATTAGGATTTTTTGCTTTAAATTTTGCTTTTTATTGGGCGAATGTTCAAAAAAAATTAAAATTGGTTTATGAATTTCAAAAAAATAAACGAAAAATAGCCGAATTAACTATCCAAAGAAAAAAAATTATTAGCAAATTGCTTAAGTTTCAAGAGGAATATCAAAATTTTAAGGAAAAAGTAAATGAAAATTCATAAAAACCATAGTTTTCAAAATTGGGCTCAAAATATTCATCTGGAAATTCCCTATTTATATCAGCCAGAAAATACAACCGAATTAATAGAAATTATTCATAAACATCAAAAAATCAGGTTTTTAGGTTCAGGACATTCTTGGAATAATTTATGGAATGAAACAGAAGCATTGATAGATTTCACTCATTTAACTTTTGAACCCATTATTCATTCTGAAACTTTGGAAGTAGAAATTCCTGGAGGAATGAAATTATGGCAAATCAACGAATTTTTAGATTCAAAAAATTTAGCATTACAAAATTTAGGCTCTATTGACCAACAATCAATCGCTGGAGCAATATCTACAGGTACCCACGGTACTGGCTTAAAATTTTCTTGCCTAGCTTCTCAATGTAATGAATTTACTTTTTTAGATGGAAAAGGAAATCTTCATAATATTAACAAAAACCATCCTCATTTTTTTGCTTTATTGGTTTCTTTTGGAACACTCGGAATGATACTTAAATTAAAAATTCAAGTGGTTCCTTCCTATCAGATTCAAGAAAATACATTTACTTGTAAATGGGAAAATGCAATTGAAAATTTTGAAACTTGGATTTATGAATATGACCATCTTAAATTATGGTGGTTACCTCCAGCTTCTGATGCAGTAGTTTATGCAATGAAAAGAACTCAATGTCCTATTCAAGAACCTAACATTCAAAATTTCTGGAGAGAAAAAGTTTTATCCGTTTGGTTTTATAGATTATTTGTCAAAATAGGAAATTTATATCCTCAATTAAGACCCAGAATTAACCAATTTTTAACCTCTCAAATGAGAAAACCCTATCAAAGAACCAACAAAAGCTATAAAATCTTCAAAGTAGCAGAACCTCCTGTACATCGTGAAACAGAATGGGCTTTTCCACTATGGAACTATAAAAATATTTTAACAGATTATTTTCAAAGATATTCTGATAACCGTTTCACCTTTAATTTTATACAGGAAATAAGAATTTCTCAATCAGACAATTTTTGGTTAAGCCCTAGTTATGAAAGAGATAGTTTATGGTTAGGAATTTATAATCATTGGGATTCTCAATGGACTAATTTATTAAATGATTTTCAATCTTTTGCTTTACAATATCATGGAAGACCTCACTGGGGAAAAGAATTTAATCCCACAAATTTTAACTTTTCAAAAGCCTATCCTAAACTGAATGATTTTCTTGATTTAAAAAAAATTTATGACCCTGAAAATAAATTTCATAATTTATTAAAAAGTTAAATATCAACAATAATAAATAGTGATTTTGAACAGAATTTTCGTTTAAGCTATAACTAATTGTTTTTAAATTAATTATATAAGAGATATCGACATTTTGAAACCTA